>NZ_JBQSXW010000002.1:0-273262 GCF_052378625.1 Brachybacterium sp. AOP25-B2-12
CTAGGTTCTCCTGGGCGCCGTCGGCGAGGTAGTCGATCCAGGCGTCGCGGTCCAGCAGGCCGGTGTCGGTGACGTCGGTGCCCTCGGTGAAGGCGCGGAAGTTGTCCCCGCCGGCGGTGAGGAAGTTCGCGGCGACCACGGTGTAGGTGGCGGCCGGATCCAGGGGCTCGCCGTCGATCGTGACCGAGGTGATGCGCTGCCCCTCGGGCAGGGATGCGTCGAAGGTGTAGTCCACGTTCTTGGACAGCCCGAGCGCGAGGTAGTCGCGCGAGGGGACCTCTCCCGCGGCATCCCGCTGCCACTGCTGGTTCAGGAGCTTGACGAACTGCGCGCCCGTAAGCTTGACCGTCGAGAGGTTGTTGACGAAGGGCACGACGTTGTTGGCCTCGCCGAAGGTCACCTGGCCGTCGGCGGTCTCGGCGCCCGAGCGGGCGTGGAAGAGGTCTGCGCGCACACCGCCCGGGTTCATGACGCCGATGCTCGCCTTGGCGCCCGCGTAGGAGTCGCGCTGGGTGGCCCACACCATCGAGTCGGCGAGGGCGTTCGAGAGCGTCGAGGACGAGGCGCGGTCGTCGCCCTTGGCGACGGTGCCGGTGCTCTCCCAGGTGCCGTCCGCGCCGTAGGCGGCGTCGGAGGGGGCGTAGGCGGTGGTGATGTCCTCGGAGATCGACCCGACGGGCTTGGCGGCCTCGATGTCTCCCGTGGCCTTGGCGTCGTCGGAGATCTTCGCGGCGGCCTGGTAGACGGGATCGGTGGTGCACGGCGAGCCGGCCGCGACCTCCTTGGGGGTGGCGACGAGCCCGGTGCCGGCGGGCACCGCGTCCCAGTCGCCCGCGGCGTCGACGCTCAGGGTGACCTTGCCCAGGTTCGCGCCGTAGGAGCCGGTCTGCATGATCGGCCGGCTCTCCCCCGGCTCGCCGGGCACGGGCGCCTGGAAGGTGTAGCTCTGGTGGGTGTGACCGTTGAAGATCACGTCCGCGGCCGGTGAGGTGTCGTTGACGATGCGCTGGTAGAGCTCCCCGCCGCCCGGGTTCGTCCCGGCGGCGGCGGAGCGCGCGGAGCCCTCGTGGTACTCGACGACCACGATGTCGTAGTCGGCCTTCGAGTCCCCGGTGGCCTTGGCCGCCTCGAGCTCGGTGATCGCCTCGTTGACCGAGCTGACCGGGTCCCGGAACTCGAGCCCCGTCAGGCCCGCGGGCGAGGTCAGCGCCGGGGTCTCCTGCGTGTCGGCCCCGACGACGGCGACCTTGACGGTCCCCGCGTCGACGATCGTGGAGGGGGTCGCGGCACGCTCACCCTCGGTCGTGAAGATGTTGGCGGCCAGGTACTCCCAGTCCGCGCGCTCCTCGATGTGGCCCTTCAGATCGTCCTGGCCCTTGTCGTACTCGTGGTTGCCGAGCGCGGAGGCCTTCAGCTGCAGGGCGTTGAGGTAGTCGATCGTCGGATCGTCGTCCTGGATGTACGAGGCGAACTCGCTCGCACCCACGTTGTCACCGGCCGACAGGAACACGCTGTTGCCGCCGTCGCCCAGGGTCCTGCGCTCGTCGGTGAGCGTGCACGCGAGCGGCTTGGCCGTCGTCGAGATGCGACCGTGGAAGTCGTTGATGTTGAACAGGGTCACCGAGGTGCCGGCGGGAGCGGCCGCGGGCACGGCGCCGACGGCGAGGGCGCCGGGAGCGAGCGGGACGAGGACGAGACCGAGGGCCGCGAGGCCTGTCGTGGCGGCGCGCAGGCTGCGCCGGGGTGCGGACGACCGCATGGATGTCTCCTGAGGAGGGGGAGGCAGGCAGGGACCGGCACCGTCGAGCGCCGGGGGCGCAGGATCCGAGGAATCCGAGCCGATGGGCCAGCTCGAGGGACCCGGCGACCGGGGACGTGCCCCATCCTCGCGTGGCTCGCGCCATGATCCGTCCGGGACGGAGGATCGTTACCGGAAGTTCATACGAGCGACCATCGGCCCGTGGTGTCTGAGTCGCCACCCTCACGCCCGTCCGGGGCCTGCGGATTCCCCGCGGCGCGCAGAAAGCACCTATCGTCGTCCCCGGTGCCAGTGACGCCGCTGTCCGACCCCCGGGGGCCCCCTCCCGGCCCGGCCGGAACGTCCTCTCGTCCCGACGTCCGAAAGAGACCCATGGTCCGCGATCCGCTCTTCTCCCGCCCCTCCTCCGAGCCGGTCGACGCCGGACGTCCCCAGACCTGGACCTCGCCGGCACCGCGGCGACGCCGCACGGTACCCGCCAAGGACGGCGCGAGCTGGCCGCACGTCGTGATCGTCGGCGGCGGGTTCGCCGGAGCCAACGCCGTGCTGGGACTGCGGGACACCCGGGTCCGCATCACCCTCATCGACCGGAACCTCTACAAGACGTTCCAGCCGCTGCTCTACCAGGTCGCGACCGCCGGCCTGAACCCCGGGGACGTCACGATGTTCCTGCGCGGGCTCTCCCTGAAGGTGCCCAACATGCGCTACCGCCAGGGCGAGGTGATCGGGGTCGATCCCGAGCACCGCCGGGTCAGCGTCGAGGGCGCCAACGGGCACCCCTGGGAGCTGGACTACGACTACCTCGTGCTCGCGGGCGGCGCGACCACCAACTTCTTCGGCACCCCCGGGGCCGAGCAGTACGCGATGCCGATGTACACGCGCTCCCAGGCCCTGAAGATCCGCGACGGCGTGTTCGCTCAGCTCGAGCGCACGAGCCGCGAGGGCGAGCACGACAAGCTCTGCGTGTCGATCGTGGGCGGCGGCCCCACCGGCGTCGAGATCGCCGGGGCGCTCGCGGACTTCCGGCGCCAGGAGCTCGACATCCTCTACCCCGAGATGGACCCGGGGACGCTCAGGATCCGCCTGATCCAGCGCGGCGGCGAGCTCATCAAGGACTTCGCCCCCCAGTACCGCGAGTACGCGGTCCGGGAGCTCGAGGCCCGCGGTGTCGAGCTGTGCCTGGGCCACGGCGTGGCCGAGGTGGGCTACGACTTCGTGCGTCTGGACGACGACACCGTGCTCGAGTCCGACATCACCGTGTGGGCCGCCGGCGTGGCGCCGGCGGAGTACCTCTCGGCGTGGGGTCTGCCCCAGGTCAAGGGCGGCCGCCTCCAGGTGGACCCCGACCTGCAGGTCACGGGCGTCCCGCGGGTGTTCGCCGCCGGGGACATCGCCGCGCAGCCCGAGCCGCTGCCGCAGCTCGCGCAGCCCGCGATCCAGTCCGGGCGCCATGTCGCGCGGATGATCGACGCCGACGTCACGAACCGTCCCGAGCGCCGCCGTCCCTTCGAGTACATGGACCTGGGCACCATGGCCACGATCGGCCGCCGGGCCGCGATCGCGGTGATCCCCCACGCCCCCGGGCTCACGGGCACCGCGGGCTGGTTCGCCTGGCTGGGCGTGCACGTCGCCAAGCTGATCGGCCACCGCAACCGTCGGGCGGTGACGATGAACCTGCTGACGCTGTACTCGGGCACCCGGTCCACGCACCAGCCCAACCCCGTCGTGGGCGACGTGGACTCCGTGCGCGCCGAGGCCGACTTCGAGGACGCCCGCGACCTGCGGCGCTTCGGCCCCGACCACCGGGGCTGACCCCTCCGGGGACCTGGCGATCGGGCGATCAGCCCTCAGCCTCTCCTGCGGCGTCGCCGCAGCATGCCGCGGAGCCTGTCCGCATCGGCGTGTGCCGCCGAGGCCTCGGCGGCACCGCGACCCGTGGCGCCACCACCGTCCGGGGCTCCCCCGGGCGCATACCGGGCGCGGCTCACGGCCGCACCCAGACGTGACGCCGCCTCGCGGTCCTCGTCGGTGACAGGGATCCCGCGGGCTCCGGCGCCGTCCACGAGCGCATCGAGCGCCGCGCGCGGCGGGCTGGTCGTGTCCAGCGCGATGCCCGGGGCCTCCTGGCGCCGTCGCCCGAGCAGCAGGGTCGTCGCGACGCGCTCGCGGCGACCGCGTGCCGCCGCCGCGGCGGCCACCTCGTCCCAGCCGTGCAGGGCCGCCCGTGCGGGCAGCGCGGCGACCGCCTCCCAGCCGGCCACCCGGGCCCGCGCCCGGTGCCGGAGCAGCAGCGCCCAGCCGACGAGCACCAGGGCCAGGACGCCGAGGGCGACCGGGAGCACCCATCCGCCGCGACCGGTCTCGCTCCCGGAGGCGGCCTCGGTGGTGCCCGGCGCGCTGCTCGTCGTCTCCTCGGCGGCCGACGCCGCCGGGGTCGTCGGCTCCTGCGCCGCGGCCGTGGGCTCGGGCGTCGCCTCTGCGGCACCGGCGGTGGGGGCGGCCTCCTCCGCCGCGAAGGACGGGGTGGCGACCCCGTTGGCCGCGGCCGCCGGGGTCGGCTCGAAGCGGATCCACCCGCGGTCCGGCCCGAACCACACCTCGGGCCAGGCGTGGGCGTTGCGGTTGGTGACCGTGCGCTCGTCGCCGTCGACCGTCCCGGCCGTGAAGCCGATGACGACCCGCGTGGGGAAGCCCTGGGAGTCCATCATGAGCGCGAACGTCGCGGCGAACTGCTCACAGTACCCCGTGCGGTCCTCCAGGAAGGACGTCACCGGGTCCTCCCCCGGCTCGGAGCGGGCGTCGAGGTCGTAGTCGAACGTCGTGTGGAAGTAGTTCACGTACGCCTGCGCGGTGTCGAAGGCGTTCTCGGCACCGGCCTCCGTCCTCACCTGCCGCGCCAGCGAGCTCACGATCGGGGGGACGTCGGCCCGGATGTACCCGGATCGGAACGGCCCGACCTGGCTCTCGGGGTCCACCGACCGCAGCTCGTCCTCGGTGAAGGAGATCTCCTCCGCGGCGACCGTGTAGTCGAACCCCGTCAGGTCGCGCGCGCGGCCCTCGAGGGGGAGCTCCCCGGAGACGCTCCGGTCACCGACCACGGGCAGGCGCTCGCCGGCATCGGTCCAGCGGATGTTCGGAGGTGCGGGCAGGGTGCGGGAGCTGAGGTCGCGCACCGAGATCTCGTAGGTCGAGAGGCCCTCGGGGCGGGTGGGATCCTGCACGCGGTCGGTGAAGGACTCCTGCGGCTCCGCGCCCGGCACCGACTCGAAGCGTCCGTCCTCGTAGGCGTTGAGCGTGTGCAGGCGCAGGTAGCCGGGCACGGGCGCATCGGTCCGCAGCCGCAGGACCTCGGTCTCGCGCCCCTGCATCAGATCCCGGCGCACCGAGACGCTGTCGTCGATCATCACGGGGCCGATGTTCGCATCGTTGCCGGTCAGACGATTGACGGTGTCGACGGTGAGGGGGAATGGAGCAGGGTCCCGCGTCGGCAGCACGGTCGCGAGGGCCGGGCCCGCGACGAGGGCCAGGACCAGCGTCCCGGCGACGAGCGCGGCCTGCGGAGGCTGCGCGATGCTCCGCACCCCCAGCACGAGGATCGCCCCGGCCACGGGGCCGGCGACCGTCCACCAGGGGCCGCCCCCGGGCGTCATGAGCGCCGAGGAGAGCACGAAGCACGCGAGCACCAGCGCGGTCACGGTCACCTGGTCCAGGTCCATGAGCAGCAGGTCCAGCGCGAGCACCACGAGGGCCAGGAGCACGGCGACGACCACGGTCCCCGGGCCGCCCAGCTCCAGCGGGGCTCGGCCCCCGCCGAGCTCCCGGATCCCCTCGGTCAGCAGCCCGGGCTGTCCCATGACGATGCCGACGGGCCCGCCCGGAGGCAGCACCCCGGCCTGCACCTGCGCCAGGAGCAGGAACAGGACCAGCGCGAGCCCCTGGCCCAGCGGCACCAGCACGGTCGGTCGCAGCAGGCGGCGCAGCACCAGGCCGGAGCCGACGACGGTGAGGGCTGCCCCCATCAGCAGCACGAACCAGCCGAGTCCCGTGAACAGCATCGTCAGGGGCGTCGAGGCGAGGGCGATCGCGACCAGCAGGACGAGCCCGCGGACGATCTCGGGGCCCAGCGGCCCGCGCGGGTGCGGCCCGCGGTCGCGGCGGCCGCGCCGACGTGAGCGGACGTCCGAGCCGTCCCCGGGGGCCGGCCCGGCCAGCGGTTCCGCGACCGGGTCGGGCGCCGAGCCCTCCGCGGGGCGCGCATCCAGACCGGCAGGGGCGGTCATGCAGGCACCTCGCTGCCCTGGGCCAGCGCGTCCACGATGCTCGACAGGGGGGCGGCCGCCTCGGCCTGCACCACGGTCCAGGTCCCGCCGGGGAGGCCGGGCACGTCGGCGACCCGTGGGGCGGTGACGGCACCGGCGCCGTGGGCCCGGGGATCAGTGCCCATGGCCGCGGTCGGGTCCGCGGCCTCGTCCAGGATCACGGCCACGCGGTGTCCGGCGCGGCCCGCGAGCGGGGCCAGCGCCCGCAGCCGGCCCCGCTGGGCCCCGGCACCGCCTGCGGCTCCGGCACGGTCTGCGGCTCCGGCAGCGCCGGGGGCCCCGGGCAGGAGCACGAGGGCGAGGGCCACGTCGCCGGTGGTCACGCCGCCTGCGGGCAGGCCGAGGGCGCTCGCGGGAGAGGCGTCCCGGAACTCTAGGCGTGCCAGGGCGTCCAGCGCGTGGTGGTCGCCGCTGGCCCCGGACTCCTGGGCGAGCACCGAGCCCCGGGCGCTCCGGGTGCCGATCGTGGCGGAGCGGTCCGCGGCGGCCGCGTGCACGATCTCGTCGCCCCGGGCATCGAGCACCCGCACGGACCAGCCCGTCTCGCGGAGCATCGCCCCGAAGGTCGCGGTGGCCGAGACCAGGCGGTCCTCAAGACCGGGCCGCGCGGGCCCGTCCCGGCGGTCGTCGAGCACGATCACGGCGGTCTCGGCCTCCAGCGGCTCGTCCTCGCGGGTCATCAGCCGGTCGGCCCGGGCACTGGCCCGCCAATGGATCCGCCGGAGGTCGTCGCCCGGGACGTAGGGGCGGGCCAGGGGCCCGATCTCCCCGATGCCCTGGCCCGCGCCGGCCCCGAGGGTCCCGTCGTGGGCCAGGCGCGCGCGCTGCATCGCGGCGGGGTCCAGGCGCTCCACCCGGGGCAGGCCGATCACGGTGCCGGGCAGCTCCTGGGTGCGGGAGATGCGGAACAGGCCGAACACGTCCTGGACCCGGACCGTGCACGGCCCGAGCCGATGCTCGCCGCGGCGGCGCACGGCGATGAGGTGCGGGACCTGCGGCCGCAGGGTGAGCTCGCCGCTGCCCCCGAGCGCTTCGGGCATGGCGCACCGGACGACGCCGCTGCCCAGCGGGAACCGTGACAGCAGCGCGTCGGGGGCGAGCGACAGCGAGACCCGCGCCGTGCCGGGCGCCGTCACCCGCGGGTCCTCGATGCGGCGCTCGAGGCGCAGCCCGATGCCGCACAGCAGCGTGGTCACCGCCGAGAGCACCAGGACCACCAGCAGGGCCGCGGCGACGTCGAGCGCGGCGACGAGCCCGGAGAGGGCCCCGAGCGCCCACAGCGCGATCGTCACGACGAGCACGACGACGCCGCGCCCCGTGGGCCGCAGCAGGCCGGCGCGGGTGCGGCCGGCGGACTCGTCGTCGGGCATCTCAGCTCCCGAGGGGCGTCCGGTCGAGGACGTCGTCCAGGACGCTGTCGGCCGTCATCCCCGCCGAGACCGCGGGTGCCGTGAGGTGCAGGCGGTGCCTCCAGACGGAGCGGATCACCGCCCGGACGTCCTCGGGCTCGACCCAGGTGCGGCCGTCGATCACGGAGCGCGCCTTGGCCGCCCGGACGAGGTGGACGCCCGCGCGGGGGGAGGCCCCGAGCGCGACCCCGTCGTGGCCGCGCGTGGCGTGCGCGAGCGCGACGACGTACTCCAGCAGCTTCGGGGCGGCGTGCTGACGGCGCACCGAGCGGACGATCCGGGCGATCGTGGCGGGGTCGGTGACGGCCCGGATCTCGTCGACCGTGTCCCGGGCGCCGGGCTCGACGGGACCCGTCTGGTGCTCGAGCATGCGGGCCTCCGCCGACGCCGCGGGGTAGCCGATCGCGGTCTGGGCCAGGAACCGGTCGCGCTGGGCCTCGGGGAGGCGGTAGGTGCCCTCCATCTCCACGGGGTTCGCGGTCGCGATCACCATGAACGGCTCCTCGAGGGAGTACGTGCTGCCGTCGACGCTGACCTGCCGCTCCTCCATGGCCTCCAGCAGCGCCGACTGCGTCTTGGGCGAGGCCCGGTTGATCTCGTCGGCCAGCAGGACGTTGGTGAAGACGGCGCCGGGCCGGAACTCGAAGTCGCGGGTGACCTGGTTGAAGATGCTGGCGCCGGTGACGTCGCCCGGGAGCAGGTCCGGGGTGAACTGGATGCGCTGGCGGCGGGCGCCGAGCGCGGCGCCCAGCGAGCGGGCCAGCACGGTCTTGCCGACCCCCGGGACGTCCTCGATGAGCAGGTGCCCCCCAGCCACGAGGACCAGCAGGGCGGTGTCCACGACCTCGCGCTTGCCCTCGACGACGGTGGTGACCTCGGCGGCCACACGGTCCAGGATCTCCGCCACCTCCGCGGCCTCGGCGGCGTCCAGCGGACGGTCCGGCTCCTGCGCGCCGGGCACCTCGGGCGGGGTGGTCGAGTCCGGGGACGCGGCGTCGGGCGCGAGGCCCTGGGAGGTGTCGGACAGCGCCATCGGGAGTGCTCCTTCGGACGGGCGGGCACCGTGCGGGACGGCGGGACGCCCAGTGTACGGAGCCGGGGACGTCCGAAGATGGGTGTCCGATGTGCCGCGTGCGTCCCGGACGTCCCGCGGACCTCGCGTCCGGGGCAGGTGTCAGCTCTCTCGGGGCTCGCCCCGCGGTGCGGCCCCGGCGCCCGGGCCCGGCGGGACGGTCGGAGCGACCGGGACGAGGAGCCGGTTGAGCACGCCGAGGGCCAGGAGCAGCACGGAGGCCCCGAGCGGGATCCAGGCGGCCGCGGCCACGCCCAGGTCCTCGGCCACCCGCCCGGTCGCGGCCGAGGCGAGAGCCTGGCCCACGGCCGTGGCGGAGCCCAGCATGGTCATCACCGTGGCCGAGCGGCCCACGGGGCTGCGCTCGGCCGCGAGGCTGTACAGGGCCACGACGGTCGGGCCGATGCCCGGGCCCGCGACGGCGAGCGCCACGGTGACCCCGGTCAGGGACCCGGCCATCGCGTAGCCGAGCATCGACGCCGTCATGACGCCCGCGAAGACGATCCAGCGCAGGCCGATCCCGAAGCGGTCCGGCAGCAGCGCCGAGGCCAGGGCCAGCACGGCCGACCCCACCCCCATCACGGCGTAGACGAGGCCTGCCGCCTCGCCCCGCCCGAGCTCCCTCATCGCGGCGGTGAGCGAGGTGAGCACCCCGCCGAAGAAGATCCCGACGCCGAGGGCACCGGCGACCACGACGACGATGCCCCGCGCCCCGAGCTCGCCGGCGGGAGCGCGCAGGGCCGGAGCCCCCGGATCCGGGACGACGGCCCGCGCCGTCCGGTGCAGCGCGAAGGACGTGACGAACACCAGGGTGAGCACGGCCGCGCCGATCAGCGGGGCGGCCGGGTTCAGCGTCGTGGCCAGCAGACCCACCAGGACCGGGCCGAACACGAAGGTGGTCTCGTCGGCCGCGGACTCATAGGCCATGGTGCGGGCGGTGGTGCGGTGGCGGCGTGGCAGGGGCAGGGCCCGCACGATCACCTGCACGAGGCGGCTGCGGGACATCGGCCCCACCTGCGGCGCGCTGGCGCCCAGGACCAGACCCACCGCGAGGAGCGCGGCATCCGGTGCCGCGCTGTACGCGACCGCGGTCAGGGCCAGCAGGGACAGCGCGTTGACGGTGCCTGCGACCAGCAGCACGCCCCGCTGGCCGAAGCGGTCGGCCGCCGCGCCGAGCACCGGACCGCCGATCGCGCTGCCGATCCCGACCACGGCCGAGACGAGCCCGCCGAGCGAGATCGAACCGCGGGCCCCCACCACCAGGGTCAGGGTGCCCACGACCACCATCGCGAAGGGGAAGCGGGCGATGAGCGCGACCGGGAAGTAGCCGAGGCCCATGGCGGCGAGCAGGGACGAGGGCGCGTCGTGGCGGTCCGGCGCTACGAGGCGGGCGACGGGCGGGGCAGAGGATGCAGGGTCGTGCGGCACGGTGTCTCCGGTCGGTGTCGGGGCTGTGCCGCCTTGGACGGCCCCGATGGGCCCGAGGTGATGCACGGGGGCGCGGGCCCTGCGGACCTCACGGACCGTTCAGACTACGAGGCAATGGCGCGACCTCGCAGGCGACGTGCTCGATCTCGCACCCGCGTCGGGGACCTCGACTCCCCCGACCCCCGTCAGGTGAGTCTCGCGGCCAGGGCGTCCCCGACCTCTGCGGTGCCGCGTGGGCCGGTGGAAGCGCGCGCGTCGAGATCCGCTGCGACGGCGTCTCGGATTCGATCACCCTGGCCCCGCAGTTCCAGGTGGTCGAGCATCATCGCCGCCGACAGGACTGCCGCGGTCGGGTCGGCCACACCCTGGCCCGCGATGTCCGGAGCCGACCCGTGCACGGGCTCGAACATCGAGGGGTACCGGCGCTCGGGATCGATGCTCCCCGATGCGGCGAGCCCGATGCCTCCAGCGATCGCGCCGGCGAGGTCCGTGAGGATGTCGCCGAAGAGGTTGTCGGTCACGATCACGTCGAACCGCTCGGGTGTGGTGACGAGGTGGATGGTCGCGGCATCGACGTGGAGGTAGTCGACCTCGATGTCCGGGTACCGGGCCGAGACCTCATCCTGGACGCTCTGCCACAGGCCACCCGAGTGCACCAGGACGTTGTTCTTGTGGACCACGGTCACTCGCCCGCGACGCCTCCGGGCAAGGTCGAAGGCGAAGCGCATCACGCGTTCGACGCCGTGGTGCGTCGCGAGCGCCACTTCCGTGGCCACGGCGTTCGGAGTCCCTTCTCGCAGGACACCGCCACTGCCCGAGTACGCGCCCTCGGTCCCCTCACGCACCACCACGAAGTCCGCCCGCGCGCCGGGGCCCAGCACGCTCGAGACGCCCGGTCGGATGAGCGCCGGCCGCAGGTTGACGTACTGGTCGAAGTCGAACCTCAGGCGCAGCAGCAGGCCGCGCTCGATGCTGATCCCCGCGAGGCGGGGGTCACCCGGCCGTCCGCCGACCGCGCCGAACAGGATCGCCTCCGTCTGCGCGATCTGCCGCATCTCGGCGTCCGGCAGCATGTCACCCGTCCGCAAGTAGCGGTCGATGCCCAGGTCGAAGTCGTGCAGCTCGAAGGCGACGTCCTCGTGCTCGGTCGCGGCGTGGAGAACCTTGAGCGCCTCGGGGACCACTTCTCTGCCGATGCCGTCTCCGGGGATCACGGCGAGGGGGATGGTGCGGGTCATGGGGTGCTCCTTCGGGGGCGCGTGCGGTGACGTCGGGTCGAGAGGTCGTGCGGGCAAGAGGTCATCCCTTCTCGGCTCCGGCGGTCAGCCCTCCGGTGAGGAGGCGCTCGGTCGCGAAGAAGATGACCACGATCGGGAGCGTCAGCACGACGGAGCCGGCCATGAGCACCGTCGCGGGCACCTCGAGACCGCCGGACAGCCGGGAGAGCCCCAGGGACACGGTCCACTTCCCCGGGCTGTCGACCAGGAAGAGCAGCGCGAAGAGGAACTCGTTCCAGGCGATCATGAAGACGAACAGCCCGGTCGCCATGATCGAGGGGAGGGAGAGACGCAGGCTCAGGCGCCACATGACCCCGTAGCGGCTGAGGCCGTCCACGAGTCCCGCCTCCTCGATCGACACGGGCACGGACTCGAGGTAGTTGCGCAACATGTAGATCGCGACGGGAACCGTCTGTGCCGCGTAGACGGCGACCAACCCCACGAGTGAGCCACGCAGCCCCATGCGTGTCAGCACGACGAACAGGGGAATCGCGATGATGATCGAGGGGAACAGGTACGAGGCGAGGAACACCGCGCTGATCCGCCCGCGCCCCGGGACGGGCAGGCGTGCGATGGCGTAGGCGCCCGGGATGGCGATGGCGAGCGCGAGAACGACGGACGAGAGCGCGACGATCCCGCTGTTGAGCATGAACCCGCCGAAGCCCTGCCCACCTTGGTCCGTGGGCAGGAGGACTGCGAGATACGTGCCGAGGTCCAGCTCCCCGAGGTCCAACCACAAGCGGGCAGGATCACAGAGGAGCTCCTCGATGGGCCGTACGGACAGGACGACCATGTACCAGAACGGCACGAGACAGATGGCGAGCAGGACCACGATCGTGATGGGCCGTAGGACCCTCAGGGACGCGCGCTGCAGCGCATACGCATCGAAGCGGCGGTGGGTACGCATCAGAGCGACTCTCCTCGTCGGCGGATCAGGAAGGCATAGAGGCCGATGCAGAGGATCAGCACGACCGCGAGCACGAGAGCCTGGGCCGACGCCGCTCCGACGTTCTGCTGCACCGTGAGGAGCTGGTAGACCCGGATGCTCGCCACCTGCGTCCCCGCGGCACCACCGGTCAGCAGGAAGACGCTGTCGAACTCGTTGAACGTCCAGATCGAGCGCAGCACCACGAGGACCGTGATCACCGGCAGCAGCTGCGGCAGGATCACGTGCCGGAAGCTCTGCAGGGGCGTCGCACCGTCCACCAGCGCGGCCTCCTCGATCTCCGGGCTCATCGCCTCCATGCGCGCCATGATGAACAGGAACGCGAAGGGGAAGAACCTCCAGATCTGGAAGGCGATCACGGTCAGAAGGGCCGTGGGCACACCGATCTCCGTCCCGAGCACGGGCACGTGCGCGACGGCTTGGGTGAGGAACGGGATCGGCCGATCCCAGCCCAGGACCTCCTCGCCGAGTGCGTTGACGATGCCGAACTCGGGATGGAGCATGATGCGCCAGACGAAGGTCACGGCCACGACCGGCGCGATGTAGGGCAGCAGCATCGAGGCCCGGACGAACGTGCGACCACGGAAGGGGCGTCGCAGCGCGAGCGCCGCGACCAGGCCCAGTGCGATCGATCCCGCGACCGATCCCACCGTGAACACGAGGGTCACCACGAGGGTTCGCCCGAGCTGGCCGGATCCGAGGACGATCGCGAAGTTGTCGAGCGTGAAGGCTTCGACGAGGCCTTGGCGTCCGATGTTGATCAGCTTCAGCCGCTGGAAGGAGATCAGCACCGACCACGCCAGAGGGATGAACACCATGATCAGGACGATGGCGAGCGTCGGCGAGACGAGCACCATGCCCGTCCTGCGATCTCGCCCGGCGAGACCTCCGCCGTGACGTCGAGATCGATGCGCCGTGCGGGGGGTGTGCGGTGCGGTCGACGTGGACGGGGCACTCACTGCGGACCTCTTTCGCGGGGTGGACGGGTGATGATCGTTCTCACGGGATCGCGGCTCAGTCACCGAAACCTGCCTGCAGCTGTTCGGCCTGGACGACGGCCTCGTCGGCGATGTCCTGTCCCGACGCGCCGGACGTGATGGCGTCGGACATGATGGTCGGGAGGACGCGCTGAGAGGTCATGGCTCCTTCGAGCTGTCCTTGGCCCTCGTCCACGCCCCAGCGCACGATCCGCTGCGGCGCTCCCTCGACCTCGTCGATGACCGCGGGTGCGTAGATGTCGCTCAGACGCACGCGGGTGTCGACCCCGGACTCCATCTGGCGCCAGGCATCGCGGAAGCGGGTCGGCTCGTCGAGGGTGCCCAGCCGAGTGGGGACCTTGCCCTCGGGTGCGAGTCCGATCCAGCTCTCGTAGCGGTCGTCCATCATGAATCGCACGAGGTCCGGCGTCCGCGAATGGGACTCCTTCAGGATCGTGAAGGAGACGATGTCGCCATAGCCGGCGGGACTCTGGGCGTCCGGGCCCTGGATCGCGGCGACCACACCGGTGTTCTCCGCCAGCCAGCGGGGGTCGTCGGCGCACTCGTCGCAGGTCGGCAGGGCGTCCCAGCGCAGCCCTCCCAGTTCGTCGAGCAGGAATGATGACCACACCACCATCCCGGCCCGGCCGGAGAAGTACGTGGCGCGGGTCGTGTTGGGGTCCTGCTCGCCGTCCACGGAGTCCTCGCGCATGAGGGACGCGAAGGTGTCGAAGCTGTGCACGCAGGCGGGGCTGCCGAGGTCGACCTGGCCGTCGTCGTCGACGAGGCGGCATCCGTTGGCGAGCGCGAAGTGCTCGATGGTCTGGGCCGTGAACTGCTCCCCCGGGGTCGTGGCCGCGACGATGCCTGCCGTGTCGCCGGAGTCCAGGGTCTGGGCCGCCGCACGGATGCTGTCGAAGTCCGTCGGTGGCGCGAGGCCCTCGCGGTCGAACAGATCCGTCCGGTAGTACAGGAGCATCGGGAAGGCATCGCTGGGAACGGCGAGCTGCCGACCGTCGAGCTCGGTGAGCTCGAGGGAGCGAGCATCGAAGGTCTCCGCACCGAGGTCCTGGACGACCTCCTGCGCGGCATCGGTGTCCAGGATGTCGTCACCCGCGAAGGACAGCACGTTGGCCAGCGGCAGGGCTCCCACGACGTCCGGCAGGTCATCGGCGGCGGCCGCCGACGTCAGAGCGGTGGTCAGCTGGTCCTCGGCGATCGGGACGAGCTCGGTGCGGATTCCGGTCCTCTCGGTGAACTCGTCGAGCATCACCTGCTGAGCAGCGATCCGGTCGGGTTTGTCCTCGATCGTCCACATGACGAGTGGGCCTGCGTCCGGATCCCGGTCGGCGCCGGTGCCGCCGCAGGCCACGAGGAGTGCGGTGGCGGCGGAGGCCGCGATGAGGGCGAAGTAGCTGCGATGGCGCATGAACTGTCTCCTTTGACGAGGCACGTTCGCAGGGCGTACGGCGAAGTGGGCGTCCCGGCCCGCCGGGTCGCACTGCACCGTGGCGCAATGTTTACACGAGGCAACTCTGACGTCAAGGAACCGCCCAAACACCAGAGGTCGATACTCTCGGGAGGGCGGTTCTTCGGTGGACGTACTGTTCGCCCACTTGTTGCCGAAGCTCAATTCCGCGCCATCGCGCATCCGGCGTCAGTTGCTTCGAAGCAACTATTACGCTAGCGTGCCGACCGGGAAACCTCCCGCACACATTCGACGCACAGGATCAGAGGGACCATGACCTTCTCGCTGGGCATCGTCGGCGCCGGCCAGTTCTCCGGCAGCTTCGCGAGCCTCTTCAAAGCCCATCCCGGAATCTCTCGCGTGGTCGTCACCGATCTGCGGCCCGAGCGCGCCGATGCGCTCGTCGCGCAGCACGGACTGGACGGCACCGTGGACTCGTTCGACGCCCTCCTGGAGAGCGACGTCGACGCCGTCGGCATCTTCACACAGCGCTGGACCCACGGCCCCCTGGTCGTCGACGCGCTGCGCGCCGGCAAGCACGTGTACTCCGCAGTCCCCATGGCGATCACCAAGGAGGAGATCGCCGAGATCATCGAGGCGGTGCGCGAGACAGGCCTGACCTACATGATGGGCGAGACCAGCTACTACAACCCCGCCACCGTGTTCGCCCGACGCAAGGCCGCTGCCGGGGAGTTCGGACGCCTGGTGTATGCCGAGGGCGACTACATGCACGACATGGATCTCGGCTTCTACAAGGCCTACCAGCACTCCGGCGGGGAGGATTGGAAGGCGACCGCGAGCTTCCCTCCGATGCTCTACCCGACGCACGCCATCGGGGGCGTCCTCGGAGCTTGGACCACGCACGCACGGAGCGTCAGCTGCGTCGGGATCCGCGACACGTCCGGCGACGGCGTCTTCGACCGGTCCGTGAGCGCCTTCGACAACGACTTCTCCAACATGAGCGCGCTGTTCGAACTCGCGGACGGCGGCGCGATGCGCACGAACGAGATGCGCCGCGTGGGGTACCCCTCGAAGATCCGCGAGTCCCGCTTCCGGTTCTTCGGCACCGAGGCCAGCTTCGAGCAGATCGCCAAGGAATCGGTGTGGGAGGACAAGCACGAGACTTACGACGTGTCCGACCAGCTGCTCACCCAGCGCACCCTCTCCACCGATGACCGCGCGCTCGAGCACGTCGATCCCGACCTCCGCGACGCCTTCGTCTCCGGACACGCGGCCGTCCATGACCGGTCACGCCTTCCGTCCGAGTACGAGGGCCTGCCCAACGGCCACGAGGGCAGTCACCACTTCCTCGCCGACGAGTTCGTGCAGTCCGTCCTGCAGCAGCGCCTGCCCTCGGTCAACGCGTGGGTGGCGGCGCGTTTCACCCTGCCGGGGATCGTCGCCAACGAGTCCGCGCGGCGCGACGGTGCACGGCTCGCGATCGACGACTTCGGCGACGCGCCGGCGTGAGCACCCAGGAGCTGCGAAACTCCGTCGTGCGACTGCCCCTTCCGCCCCGCCCTCGTCCGGCCATGCGCCGGGCACCGGGGCGGGGCCCCTTCGACACGTAGGGTGGTCGGAAGATCCACACGAGGAGGGGACCACCGATGTCGCTGGATCGGCAACCCACGACCACCGCTCGACGCCGGGTGACCCGTCAGGACGTCGCACGGCTGGCCGGGGTGAGTGTCCCCGTGGTGACCTACGCCCTGAACGGCGGACCCAAGAACGTCTCCCCCGCGACGCGCGACAAGGTCCTCGCGGCCGTCGACCAGCTCGGGTACCGGCCCAATGCCGCAGCCCGCGCGCTCCGACGTGGCCGCAGCGAGCTGCTCGGGATCATCGTCCCCAACCTCGCCAACCCGCTGTTCGCGGCCCTCGCCCACGAGGTCGAGGTCGCCGCGGGGTCCCGCGGGGTCACACTCATCGTGCTGAGCGCCTCACCGGGAGAGGTGGCCGCAGGCCTTGAGCGCCTCGCCGCGCGTCAGGTCGATGGCGTGCTCGTCGCCACTCCTGTACGGAGCGGCGACATCGCCGCCATCGAGGTCACCGGACTCCCCACGGTGCTCATCAATCAGCCGGGGGCGATCGAGGGGATCCCGGCGATCGGGGTCGACCAGTACGGCGGTGCCCGTCTCGCCGTCGACCATCTCGTCGCCCAGGGGCATCGGGACATCGCCTACCTCGGTCCGGCATCCGGCGATCAGCGTCGTCATGAGGGGTGGCGCGATGCCATGGGAGCGGCGGGCCTCGCACCGGTGCGAGTCGTCGAAACGCCGTTCACACGTGAAGGCGGCTATCTCGCGGGCCGTACCGTCCTTGCGTCGACCCCCCGTCCCTCTGCGGTCTTCGCGAGCTCCGACCAGATCGCACTCGGGGCACTGCGTGCGTTCCACGAGGCCGCGATCGACGTGCCCGGGGACATCGCGGTGGCGTCGTTCGACGACTCGCCGGATGCCGCATACGCCTGGCCCCCCCTCAGCTCGGTGAGTCAACCGATCGGACGGATGGCCCGCGAAGCCGTCGGACGGCTCCTCGACGGAGTCCCGGCGGACGGGACGCCTTTCCAGCAGTTCCCTGTGGAGCTGGTCGTCCGGAGGAGCAGCGTCCGGGAACCGTGACGCTCCCCTGCGTCCAGGTCGCCCAGAGGCACAGGTCCACACCGCCGCCGGCTTCGCCTCAGTCCCGCAGGGCCTCGGCGAGCACGACCTGCTGATCGCGCACGAGGAAGCCCGTGGCCTCGATCTTCGCGAGATCCAGCACCGAGCTCGCGGGCCGCGGGGCGATCCCGTCCTTGCCGGCGTAGTACTCCGACGTGCAGACCGGCGTCACGCGCTCAGGGTCCGCACCCAGCAGGCGGTACACCTCCCGGGCGATCTCGGCCCAGCTGCGCGGCTCCCCGCCACCGGTGACGTTGTACGTGCCCGCGGGGGCTCCGCTCGTCAGGAGGTGGTCGATCGCGGCCGCGAGGTCCGAGGCGGCGGTGAGGCGTCCGATCTGGTCGGCGACCACGCTCGGGTCGATGCCGCGCTCGGCCAGGCTCGCCATCGTCCGGACGAAGTTCGTGCCCTCCCCGACCACCCAGCTGGTGCGGAGGATCCAGTGGGCGGGCAGGGTCGCGACGAGGGCGTCGCCGGCGGCCTTGGTCTGGCCGTAGACGCCCAGCGGGCTGAACGGCTCGTCCTCGACGTGCTGCTCGAGGGACCCGTCGAACACGTACTCGCTGGAGACGTGCACGAGGCGGGCCCGATGCGCGCGGGCCTGCTCGACGAGACGTCCCACCCCGGCGACGTTGACCGCCCAGGCGTCCCGGCGTCCGGTGGCCGTCTCGGCCTTGTCGACCGCGGTGTACGCGGCGGCGTTGACGATCGTGCCGTACGGGGAGAAGTCGAAGGCCCCGACGGCCGCGGCGTCGGCCAGGTCCAGGCCCGCCCGGCCCACGACGTCGACGTCCTCGCGGTCCGCCCAGCGCTCGGCGAGGGCCCGTGCGAGCTGGCCCGAGCTGCCCACGACGAGGGTGCGCCGCGGGGGCACGGGCACGACGTCGGCCAGGCGCGGGTGCGCCTCGTCCTTGGCGGAGAGCTCCGCCTCGGCGAGCGGGATCGGCCACGGGATCGCGGCCGTCTCGTCCGCGAGGTTCAAGAACGTGTACTGCGCCTGGGCGGCGGCCGACCAGTGGTCGTTGACCAGGTACGTGTACGCCGCGGGCGCCTGAAGGGTCTGGAACGCGTTGCCCACCCCGCGCGGCACGTAGATGGCCGTGTCCGGGGTGATCTCGTGCCAGTACGCCGTGCCGAACGTGGGTCCCTCCCGCAGATCCACCCAGGCGCCGAACACGCTGCCGGTTGCCACCGAGATGAACTTGTCCCAGGGCTCCGCGTGGATGCCGCGGGTCACGCCGCGGGCCTGGTTGAAGGAGATGTTGTTCTGCACGGGGCCGAGGTCCGGCAGGCCGAGCGCGATCATCTTCTCGCGCTGCCAGTTCTCCTTGAACCAGCCCCGGTTGTCCCCGGGCAGGGGGAGGTCGATGACCAGGAGACCGGGGATGGGGGTGGTGCGCACGGCGAGCTGCTTCACAGGCGGAGGGCTCCTGTCGGGAACGGGGGTGACGGTCGGGGCGAGGGGCGAGGGGCGGCCCGGGCGGGCCGCCGTGTCACTGCCCGGTCGCGGCGTACTTCGCCTCCGTGGCGGCCTTCTGGGGACGCCACCAGTCCTCGTTCTCGCGGTACCAGTCGATCGTCGCCGCCAGCCCCGTGTCGAAGGAGCCGTAGGACGGGGTCCAGCCGAGCTCGGTGCGCAGCTTCGTGGAGTCGATCGCGTACCGCAGGTCGTGCCCGGCCCGGTCGGTGACGTGGTCGTAGTCGCCCGCGTCGTGGCCCATGAGGGTCAGGATCTGCTCGACGACGTCCTTGTTGGACTTCTCGCCGTCGGCACCGATCAGGTAGGTCTCCCCGATCGTCCCGTCGGCCAGGATCGTCAGGACGGCCGAGGAATGGTCGTCGGCGTGGATCCAGTCGCGGACGTTGAGCCCGGCGCCGTACAGGCGCGGGCGGATCCCGTCGATGAGGTTGGTGATCTGGCGGGGGATGAACTTCTCGACGTGCTGGCGGGGCCCGTAGTTGTTCGAGCAGTTGGAGATCGTCGCCCGCACCCCGAACGACCGCACCCAGGCGCGCACCAGGAGGTCGCTGCCCGCCTTGGTCGAGGAGTACGGGCTCGAGGGGTTGTACGGGGTGTGCTCGGTGAAGCGTGCCGGGTCGTCCAGCGCGAGGTCGCCGTAGACCTCGTCGGTCGAGATGTGGTGGAAGCGGGTGTCGTGGCGGCGGGCGGCCTCCAGCAGCGTGTAGGTGCCGATGAGGTTGGTGTCCAGGAACGGCGAGGGGTCCGCGAGGGAGTTGTCGTTGTGGGACTCGGCGGCGTAGTGGACCACCGCGTCGGCCTCCCCCACCAGCCGGTCCACGACCGCGGCGTCGGTGATGTCGCCCTCGACCACCGTGAGCCGGTCCTCGGGAAGGCCTGCGAGGGAGGCTCGGTGCCCGGCGTACGTGAACTTGTCGAGCACGGTGACGGTGTCGTCGGTGGTCCCGAGGACGTGGTGCACGAAGTTCGAGCCGATGAAGCCGGCTCCGCCGGTGACGAGGAGGTGTCGGGTCACGGTGGGGGTCTTTGCTGTGGGTCGGGGGTGGTGCGCACGGGGGTGGCGCGGGCGGCGGCGGGGTGCCGCACGGGAGCGATCAGGCGCGCTCGGCGGTCTCCCGCTCGAGGGCGTCCAGGAGGTACGTGCCGTAGCCGGACTTCACGAGGGGCTCGGCACGGGCGCGCAGCTCGTCGTCGCTGAGGAAGCCCATCCGCCAGGCCACCTCCTCGGGGGCGCCGATCGACAGCCCCTGACGCTTCTGGACGGTGCGGATGAAGTCGCCGGCGGCGGCGAGGTCGTCGAAGGTGCCGGTGTCGAGCCAGGCCGTGCCGCGCGTGAGCACCTCGACCTGGAGCGCCCCCTCCTCGAGGTAGCTGCGGTTGAGGTCGGTGATCTCGAGCTCGCCGCGCGGGGAGGGCTTCAGGGCCTTGGCGCGCTCGGAGACCGTGGCGTCGTAGAAGTAGAGGCCCGGCACCGCGAGGTTGCTGCGCGGCGCGGCGGGCTTCTCCTCGAGGGACACGGCGCGGCCGTCGGCGTCCATCTCGACGACGCCGTATGCCGTCGGATCCGCGACCCAGTAGCCGAACACCGCGGCGCCGTCGACCTCGTGGTAACGGCGCAGCTGCGAGCCCATGCCCTGGCCGTAGAACAGGTTGTCGCCGAGCACCAGGGCCGCGCGATCGCCGTCGAGGAACTCCTCGCCGAGCACGAAGGCCTGCGCGAGCCCGTCCGGGGAGGGCTGGACGACGTAGCTGATCTCGACGCCGAAGGCGGAGCCGTCCCCGAGCACCCGCTGGAAGGCCGACTGGTCCTGCGGGGTGGTGATCACCAGGATGTCGCGGATCCCTGCGAGCATCAGGGTCGTCAGCGGGTAGTAGATCATCGGCTTGTCGTACACCGGCATTAGCTGTTTGGAGACCCCGATGGTCAGGGGGTGCAGCCGTGAGCCGGTACCGCCGGCCAGGATGATTCCGCGCATGGGGTCCAGTATGTCAAGGCTTTCGCAGGTGAGGGCTCGTGCTCGCCAAGGCTTCACAGGCGCTTGACCGAGTCCGGGTCAGGACGTGATCCTGAGCAGTGCGGCCCGTGCCGCGCGGATCCCGGCGGGCTCGACGTGCCCCTCGGCGGGCGTCGCCATGCCTGCGCGCAGGGCCTCCCGGCCCACCGTCACCTGCACCTGACCGTCGCCCGCGTCACGCAGCAGATCCGCAGGGACCAGCACCTCGCGCACCGAGAGCCGGCCCAGCGCGACCGAGACCGCGGCCAGGTCCCCCGTGCGGTCCACCAGGAACACGTCGTGGACGCGTCCGACGCGACGGCCGTCGGCGTCGAGGACGCCGGCGGTCGCGAGCGCGCGGATGTCGAGACCGGGGCCCTCGCCGGCCGGAGGCTCCGGGGTGCCCGGGTCCGCCATGGTGCCCTCGCCCGTCCCGCTCAGCGCTCGAAGACCACGGCCATCGGGGTCTGCTCCCGCCCCTGGCCCAGCGGGTTGTCGGCGAACTGCAGCTCGTAGTGCCCGCCGTCGCGGGGCGCCGCCTTGCCCAGGGTGTTGCGGCCGATGTCGTTGGCGTCCATCACCACGGTGCCCGTGAAGGTGTCGCGCCAGGCGGCGGGCACCGCGGCGCGGATCACGTCGTTCAGGTGCGCGGCGACGCGGTCGGGGTCGGCCGGAGGGAGCTTGGCGGAGACGTTCGCGGGGTACACCGAGTACTCGGTGGGGCCGTCGATCGCGCGCACGTTGCCGCCGACCACCTCGTAGAACAGTCCCCTGCGGCCCAGGACCTTGCCGATCGCCCCGGCGGCGGCGGCCACGACGACGCGCGGAAGCCCGGCCTCGCGGATCGCGAGCTCCATCGTCACGGGATCCCCGAGGCCGATCCCGGCGGGGGTGCGGGCCACCCGCTGGGAGAGCTGCTTGGCGGCCCAGCGCGGGGTGATGTCCCAGACGAAGTAGGACCGTCCCTGCATGATCGCGATGATCTTCTCCGAGACGGTGAGGTTCCAGGGGCGGCCGACCGTCGCCTCGCGATGCTCCGGTGCGCCGTCGTCGGCGGCCAGCGCCGCGTCCAGCGCCGCGAAGAACCCGGAGACGGCCGTGCGGATCTCGCGGTCCATGTCGGACTCGGCGGAGAACTTGCCCGTCCGCACCGGGTAGCGGCGCGCGGTGACGGTGCCGCCGGCGTCCTGGACGCTGATGTCCAGGTGCTTGCCGGCGTTGGCCGCGAGTGGCTCCTTGGGGTCGGGCTCGTCGAGCCGCCCGTGGTCGTCGTCGCCGATCACGTCCGCATCGGCCGCAGCTGCCGCCGCGGCGTCGGCGGCAGTGCCCTCGACGCAGCCGCGCATCCACAGCTCGAGGTTCAGCAGGCGCCAGAACAGCTCGTCGCCTCCGGTGGTGCGCCCGGCGACGTGGGCCTCGAAGGCCTCGAGCACGGCTCGCTGGTCCACCCAGGGACGGCGCGCGAAGGGCTCGGAGCGGAACACCTGGTGCAGGGTGCCCTTGAGGCGCGACAGCCAGGCGTGCTGGTCGATGGCGGCGAGCCGGGTCGGCTCGGTGAGCGCCGCGCGCGGGGCGGCCAGGGCCGCGAGGGGGCTCGCCGGGCCGTGGTGACCGGGATGCTCGGCGCGGGCGGCCGACAGGGCCAGCACGGCACCGACCTCGGGGTCCAGCAACGGCAGGGCGAGCGTCAGGCCGAACCGCTCGGCGTTGCGTCGCGCGGCGAGGACCGCGCCGCCGTCGGGGGCGACGGCGGGGTCGACGGGGAGGTGCCCGGTGGTGGTGGTGCGGGCCAGGAACGCGTCGTCGAGCACGGCGTCGGCCAGGAGCGTGCGCGTGGTGCGGCGGCGCGCGGCATGCCGCAGCGCCGCGAGCGGGCCGTCGCCGCGGGCGTCGGCTCCGGCGAGGTTCGAGGCGCCGATGATCCCGGCGCCGCGCGGGCCGGTCGCGTCCAGGACCACGGCGGGGGCGGCGGCGACCCCGTGGGCGGCGTCCCGCATCGCGCAGTAGTGGGCGTAGACGCCGAGGCCCGCGAAGGGCTCCGCCTGGGCACGCACGAGGTCCGCGAGGTCCTTCTTGAACCGGTCCGTGGTCAGGCGCACCACCTGCAGCGGCACCCCCGCGGCCTGGGCGGCGGCATCCGCGCGCCCGGGCGGGACCTCCTCCGTCGCCGCATCGCGGGCCTGGGTGTCCCCGGCGTGGACGGTGACGGCCGTCTCCGCGCCGTCGACGCTCGCCAGCAGCGCGGCGGAGGCGAGGTCCTCGCCCGTCACGACGACGGCCGGTCGCAGCGCGGCGGTGCGGGCCACGGCCGCGTCGACGGCCCGCGCGAGCGGGGTGCCGGTCGAGGGCACGGGCGGGGCCGGGCGGGTGCGGGTCACGGTGCCGTCGGACGCGACGGCGACCTCGTCGCCCGCACGCACCCGCAGCACGCCGTCGTAGAAGGTCGTGGGGGCCGAGGAGACGTCGTCCCCCCGCAGGTAGGACAGGACCGTGCCGTGGTGGGGTGCGGGCGCCTGCCCGGCGTCGCGCCGCGCCTCGACCAGTGCCATGAGGTCCACGGCCCAGCGGACGCCGTCGGCCTCGACCGCGAGGTGCAGTGCGGGGGCGTCGGCACGGGGACGGGCCAGGAGCACGCCGCCGTCGGCCGTGCGCGCCACCTCGAGCCCCTCGGGGGCGTCGACGGGCGCAGGGCTCCCTCCCGGGGTGCCGAAGGGCAGGAATCCGTGGGACTCGGTCATGGTGGGACCTCCTGGGCGGTGGGTGGGCCGTGCGCGACCCCGGCGGGACGTCAGGCGCGGAAGATGGAGATGAGCGTGAGGAAGTCCGAGGCGGCGAGCCCGCGCGACGAGGGCTGGAGAGCACCGATGGTGGCTTCGCGGGAGGCCAGGGAGATGGACATCGAGATGGCCGTGCGCGCGGCCCAGGGGATGTCGAGCCCCTCGGCCACGAGGCCCTTCTCGTCATAGGCCCGCAGCACGTGCTCGGCGATCCGCTCGTACACGCGCCGCAGGCGGATCACGCGCAGACGGCCGGGCGCCTCGGGGTTGATGGCCTCGGCGGACAGGACGGCGAACAGCACGAGCCGTTCGGCGCCCACGGAGTAGTCGCGCTGCACGAGCCCCTCGAGGTCCTCGGCGGACGCCTCGTACGTGTCGACGTGATCGATGACGTACTGGGCGTGGGCCTCGAGCTCGTCGAGGACGGCGTCCAGGAGGGCTTCCTTGGACTTGAAGTGGTGGAGCATCCCGGGGTGGGAGATGCCCACCCGGGACGAGATGTCGCGCAGGCTCGTGCCGCGGTAGCCGCGTTCGGCGAAGAGCCGGCGGGCGACGGCGAGGATCTCGCGACGCCGGGCACGGCCCTGGGTCTCCACGACCGGTGCGGCGTCGGTGGCCGAGATGGCGTCGAGGGTCGAGATGGCGTGGGCCATCGGGCTGGGGGCCTGGGGGTGGACGGCGGAGGCCTCGGCGATCCCCAGCACGTCACCGGCGCGGTCGCTCAGGACGGCTTCGGCGGGCACGGGGCCGGGCACGGCGGCGGGGAGGTGGGGGGTCGGGCTCATGGCGGGGTCATTCTATCCAGCGGGCGGCGCGACGAGATGCTCAGGAGAGCTCACCGGTCGCGACGACGTCGAACGTCGACGACGTCCTCGGACCCGATCGTCACCGACGCGGCTCGGCCGCGACCAGCTCCGCGATCTGCACGGCGTTCAGCGCCGCGCCCTTGCGCAGGTTGTCGGCCACCGCGAACAGCACGAGGCCGCGGCCCTCGGGCGCCGAGAGGTCCTGCCGGATCCGGCCCACGAAGGTGCCGTCGCGCCCCGCGGCGTGCAGCGGGGTGGGCACGTCCAGGAGCTCGACGCCGGCTGCCGCGCGGAGCAGCTCCGTGGCCTCGGCGGCGTCGATGGGCCGGGAGAACTCGGCGTGGATGGACAGCGAGTGCCCGGTCATGACGGGCACGCGCACGCAGGTGCCGGCGACCAGGAGGTCGGGCAGGTCGAGGATGCGGCGCGACTCGTTGCGCAGCTTCTGCTCCTCGTCGGTCTCCCCCGTGCCGTCGTCGACGGCGTTGCCCGCGAAGGGGATCACGTCGAAGGCGATCGGCGCGACGTACACCTCGGGGGCGGGCAGCGTCACGGCGGAGCCGTCGATGGCGAGCTCCTCGACGTGCTCAGCACCCGCCCGGATCTGCCCGGCGAGCTCGGCGACGCCCGCGACCCCGGAGCCCGAGACGGCCTGGTAGGTCGCGACCGTGAGGCGGGTCAGGCCCGCGGCGTCGTGGAGGGCCTTGAGCGCGGGCATCGCCGCCATCGTCGTGCAGTTGGGGTTGGCGATGATGCCCTTGGGACGGTCCGCGATCGCGCCGGGGTTCACCTCGGAGACGACCAGCGGCACCTCGGGGTCCCGCCGCCAGGCGGAGGAGTTGTCGATGACGACGGCGCCGGCTTCGGCGAAACGCGGGGCCAGGCGACGGGAGGTCCCGCCGCCCGCCGAGAAGATCGCGATGTCCACGGCGTTGCCCTCGGCGGTGAGGTCCGCGGTCTCCGCGTCCTCGACGAGCACGTCGTGCCCGGCGTGGGTGACGGTCGAGCCCGCCGATCGCGCCGAGGCGAAGGCGCGGATCCGCGAGTGCGGGACGGCACGCTGGGCCAGCAGTGTGAGCATCACGCGTCCCACCTGCCCGGTGGCGCCGACGATCCCGATCACGGGCCCGTCGGGCGTGTACCCGGGGGCGGCGTCCTGCTCGAGCTGCTCGAGGGCGGTGTCGGTGCTGGTCATTTCTGCCTCCGGGAGACGGGACGGAGCAACTGGGGAGCGGGGCCGCGCACGGCTCCGAGCGGCGGGGTGAGGGCGCGCCGGCGCTCAGCGCCCGGTGCCACCGTAGACCACGGCCTCATCGGTCCCGGAGTCCAGGCCGAAGGCCGTGTGGATCGCGCGCACCGCGTCGTCCAGGCGCTCGATGTCGGTGACCACGGAGATCCGGATCTCCGAGGTCGAGATCATGGAGATGTTGATGCCGGCGTCGCCGAGCGCACGGAACAGCTGCGCGGACACCCCCGGGGACTGCCGCATCCCGGCACCCACGAGGGAGACCTTGCCGATCCGGTCGGTGTACCGGGCCTCGGCGAAGCCGATCTCCCCGCGGACCGCCTCGAGCGCTTCCAGCGCCGCCGGGGCGTCGGACTCGGGCAGCGTCAGGGAGATCGCGACCGTGTCGTCCGTGGTCGAGGTGTTCTGGACGATCATGTCGATGTTCGCGCCGGAGCTGGCGACGACGTCGAACAGGCGCGCCGCCTTGCCGGGCACGTCCGGCACCTCGACGATGGTGATCTTGCCCTCCGAGCGGTCATGGGCGACCCCGGAGATGATGGGGGCCTCCAGGCCCTTCTCGTCGACGGTCGACGGCACGCTGTTCTCCTCGGTCTGGAAGGGTCCGCCCCGACGGGCGATGTCGGCGATGCGGATGGTGAGGTCGGGATCGACCGGGATCACGCGGTCCGGATCATCGGTCACGATGGTGCCGATCCGGCCGCTGAAGGAGCTGCGCACGTGCAGGGGCACGCCGTGGCGGCGCCCGTACTCGACGCTGCGCACCATGAGGATCTTGGCGCCGTGGGCGGCGAGCTCGAGCATCTCCTCGCAGGAGACGAGGGGCACCCGCTGCGCGGCCGGGACGATCCGGGGGTCGGCGGTGAAGACACCGTCGACGTCGGTGTAGATCTCGCAGACGTCGGCGCCGAGCGCCGCGGCGAGCGCGACGGCGGTCGTGTCCGAGCCGCCGCGGCCGAGGGTCGTGATCTCCTTGGTGGTGCGGGAGACGCCCTGGAACCCCGCGACGATCGCGACGTGACCGGCGTCGATCGCCTCGCGCACGCGACCGGGCGTGACGTCGACGATCATCGCCTTGCCGTGCGTGGTGTCGGTGAGGACGCCCGCCTGGGAGCCGGTGTAGGCGCGGGCGGAGATCCCGTGGCCGTTCAGCGCCATCGACAGGACCGCCATGGAGATGCGCTCCCCCGCCGTCAGGAGCATGTCCAGCTCGCGCGGCGGCGGGTCGTCGGAGACCTGCTGGGCGAGGTCGATGAGCTCGTCGGTGGTGTCGCCCATCGCGGAGACCACCACGACCACCTGGTGTCCGGCGGCGGCGTACAGCGCGATCCGGCGGGAGACGCGGAGGATGCTCTCGGCGTCGGCGACGGAGGAACCGCCGTACTTCTGGACGACCAGGGCCATCGCCCCTCCTCCTTCCGCGGGCCACGTCACGCGGAGGGCCGGCACACTTCGACTCGGGTGGGCGCCGGGTCCGACGCGCCGCCGACATCGTACGTGGCGCGCACGCCGGACCCGCCCCGGCGCCCGAGGACCGGGACGGGCGTGACCTGCGCCATGACGCCCGGGGCGCCGGGCCCCGGGTGGCGCGGAGCCGGTCGGGCTCAGGAGGCCGCGGCCACCCGTGCCACGACCTCGGCGCTGAAGGCCTCGATGTCCTCGGGGGTGCGGCTGGTGGTGATGCCGCCATCGGTGACCACCTGCTCGTCGACCCACTGCGCGCCGGCGTTCTCGAGGTCGGTGCGCAGCGAGGAGTAGCTCGTGAGCCGGCGCCCGTCCACGAGGCCCGCCTCGATGAGCAGCCACGGCGCGTGGCAGATCGCGGCGATCGGCGTCCCGGCCTGGGCGACGTGCTGGACCAGGCGCACCGCATCGGCGTCGATCCGGAGGGCGTCGGCGTTCAGGGTGCCGCCGGGCAGGACCAGCGCGTCGAAGGACGACGCATCGGCCCCGGCGATCGGGCCGTCGACCGGGAAGTCCGCACCACGGTCCCAGTCGCCGTGCAGCGCGGTGACGGGACCGTCCTCCGACGACAGCAGCACAGCCGTCGCGCCGGCCTCGGTGACGGCCTTCCACGGACCGGTCAGCTCGACCTCCTCGACCCCGCGGGTCGCGAGGAAGGCGATGGTGCGTCCGGTGAGATCTGCAGGGGCTCCGGTCATGGCGGATCCTCTCGACGGGGCACCGCGACCGTACGGGCGCTCGGTGCCGGATGGATGTCGCACCGGTCGGCACCGGTGCGCCGTCCCTCCACCGTAACCACGGCCCGGGCCTACCGGCAGGGGCCCTGACCGCCAGGTCGGTGCCGCCGGTGAGCGGGAGGTCAGGCCCGGGCGCGGACCTTGCGGCGCAGGGCCTCGATGAGCATCGGGAGCACGGACACGGCCACGAGCAGCAGCACGGCCGCCTCGATGTGATCGCGGATCAGCGGCACCCCGCCCAGGAAGTAGCCGAGCATGGTGATGAGCACGACCCACAGGGCCGCGCCCGCCGCCGACCACGCGTAGAAGGTGCGCCGGGGCATCCGGCCCACGCCCGCGACCACGGTGACGAAGGTGCGCACCACCGGCACGAAGCGTCCCAGCACGAGCGCGCGCCGCCCGTACTTCTCGAAGAAGGCGATCGCCTTCTCGAAGGTGGCCCGTCGCAGGAAGCGTCCATCGCGCTCGTACAGCCGATGCCCCGCGGCCCGGCCGATCTCGTAGCCGAGCACGTTGCCCGCGATGGCGGCGGCGGTGAGGGTCACCAGCGACACCCACAGGGCCGTGTGCAGCTGCCCGGAGTGCGTGAACATCCCGATGGCGAACGGCAGCGAGTCCCCCGGCAGGATCGGGAAGAACAGCCCGCACTCGATGAGCACGATCACGTGGGCCACCCACCAGAACGCGTCGCCGAAGCGGTCCAGGAGCTGGGTGGGGTCCATCAGGAGGTGCAGCAGGTCCATGGGTCCTCGCGTCTCGGGGGGCGGGTGTCGTCGCGGGACATCATCGACCGGCGCGCGGTGCCGGTGCGAGCGGACGTGGCAGAGACGTCACCCGGAACTCCCCCGGACCTCGACGATCCGGCGGACCGCCCGGGCCGGTGCGGCACGGGGCGCCGGCCCGGTGCTGCAGGGGTGCCCCGGCCGGGAGGGCAGCGGTCGCCGGCCCTCCGTCAGCGGGTGCCGCGCGCCCGGGAGACGATGCGGCACACGAGGTAGATGAGGAAGGAGATCGTCGTGATGTACGGGCTGATCGGCACCGAGCTCCCGGCCGCGAGCAGCACGCCGCCCACGGCGGAGACGAGTGCGAACGCGATGCTCAGGACGCACATCCGGACCGGGGAGGCCGTGATCCGGCGCGCTGCGGCCGCCGGGGTGACGAGCAGCGAGAGCACCAGCAGGGCCCCGACGATCTGCACCGAGACGGCCACGGCCAGGCCCAGCAGGAGCATGAAGCCGATGGAGAGCGCACGGGTGGGGACCCCACGGGCCGCCGCGACCTCGGCGTCCGTCGAGGCGAACAGGAGGGGTCGCCAGATGAGCAGCAGCGCCACGATCACGAGCGCCGAGATCACCAGCAGGGAGGTGATCTGCGGGGTGTCGATCGCGACGATCTGCCCGGTCAGCAGGCCGAACTTGTTGGCCGCACGCCCCTGGTAGAGCGCCAGGCACAGGATCCCGATGCCCAGGCCGAAGGGCATGAGGACCGCGGTGATCGAGTTACGGTCCCGGGCGCGCGCGCCGAGCACGCCGATCGCCAGCGCCGCCAGGAGCGAGCCCGCCACGGAGCCGGGCACCACCCCGATCCCCAGCAGCAGGCCGGCCGAGGCGCCCGCGAAGGACAGCTCGCTGATGCCGTGGACGGCGAAGGCCATGTCCCGCATCGTCACGAACACGCCGATCAGTCCGCCCACGAGCCCCAGCGCGAAGCACGCGATGATCGAGTTGCGCAGCAGCGGCAGCAGCTCGCCGTAGTCGGAGAAGTCGAAGATCCTCGACAGCAGGTCGCCGAGGTCGATGCCGGTCATCGGACAGCTCCCGTCGCGGGATCCGCCGGGGCCTCGGCGTGGTGGGGCACGTGCTCGGGGACGCCGACGACGATCACGCGACCGCGGTGGCGGAACACGTCGACCGGGGCGCCGTAGAGCTCCGTGAGGACGTCCGAGCGCATCACCTCGTCGACGGTGCCGATGAGGAACCGCGCGTTGGCGATGTACAGCACCCGGTCCACGATCCCCAGCACGGGGTTGACGTCGTGGGTCACGAACAGCACGCCCAGGTCCAGACGGCGGCGGGCGTCGTCCACCAGGTCCACGAGCATCGCCTGGTGCGGGAGGTCCAGGGACAGCAGCGGCTCGTCGCACAGCAGCAGCGCCGGGTCCGCGGCGAGGGCCTGCGCCATCCGCAGGCGCTGCTGCTCGCCGCCGGACAGGGTCGAGACCGGGGAGTCGGCGTAGCGCTGCGCGCCGACGGAGGCGAGCAGCTCGTCGATCCGCTCACGACGGCGACGCGACGGCAGCGGGACGCCCCAGCGGTGGCCGTCCACCCCCAGGCCCACGAGGTCCCGGCCCCGCAGGGGCAGACCCTCGTCGGCCATGGTCTGCTGCGGGACGTAGCCGATCCGGCGGTCGCCGCGGCGCACGGGCCTGCCCAGCAGCGTCTCGGTGCCGCCGCTGAGCGGCAGCTGGCCCAGGATCGTCTTGAGCAGCGAGGACTTCCCCGAGCCGTTCGAGCCCAGCACGGCGATCACCTCGCCGCGATGGACGTCGAGGTCCAGGCCGTCCCACAGGGTGCGGTCCCCGAAGCGCAGCGTGGCGTCGTGCAGCGAGAGCACCGTCTCGGGGGCGGCGGTCACGAGAGGGCGTCGCCGATCGCGGTGAGGTTCGCGGTCATCCAGCCCACATAGTCCTCGCCCTCGGGCAGGGTCTCGGTGACGCCGACGACCGGGATGCCGTTGTCCTTGGCGGCCTTGAGGACGGCCTCGGTCTGCGGGCCGGTGGTCTGCTCGTTGTAGGCCAGCAGGGCGACGGCCTTGTCGCTGAACAGCGCGGTGGTCTCGGCCAGGACGTCGGCGGGCACGTCGTTGCCCTCCTCGATCGCCTCGCTGAACGCCTCGGGCGTCTTGTTGACCAGGCCGATGGCCTCGAGCATGTACAGCGGCACGGGCTCGGTGATCGCGACGCCCTTGCCGGCGTCGGCGCCCTTGAGCGTCGCCTCCTGGGCGATCAGCTCGTCGATCTTCGCGTTCAGCGCCGTCGCGTTGGCGGTGAAGTCCTGGGCGTGGGCGGCGTCGGCCTTCCCGAGGGCGGCGGCGATCTGCTCGGCGACCTTCTTGACCGTGGGGAAGTCGTACCAGACGTGCTCGTTGAGCTCGGCGCCGGCCGCGGCGGTGAAGCCGGAGACGTCGACGGCGTTGATCACGGTGGCCGAGGTGTTCTTCGCGGAGGAGAGCATGCGCTCCATGAAGTCGTCGTAGCCGCCGCCGTTCTCGACCACGACCGCGGCCTTGGACAGGGCCAGCTGGTTGCGGGTGGACGCCTCGTACTCGTGGGGGTCGGCATCCGGGCTGGAGATGAGGGAGGTGACCTCGACGTGGTCACCGCCGACGGAGGTCGCGATGCTGCCCCAGACGTTCGTCGAGGCCACCAGCGCGGTCTTGCCGGAGCCACCGCCCGCATCGCTCGCGCCGCCAGCGTCCGAGGAGGTGCCGCCGCCGGAGGAGCAGGCGGCCAGGGTCGTGGCGACGGCCGTTGCGGCGGAGGTGAGGAGGAAGGCTCTTCTGTTCATGGGGATCAGCTCTCGATGCGGGACGGATGCACGGCGAAGCCCGTCGGTGCAATGCCCTAATGATATTGGTTCTCGACACGTTCTCGTGACCGCCTCGGGGGGCCGATCGCGTCTCGTGCGCCACACCGGTCCGGGGCCGGGGCGGCTCAGGAGGCGGGCACGTCCCGTGCGAGCTCCGCGAGCCAGGCCCGTGCCGCGACGTCCGAGGGCATCCGCCAGTCGCCCCGTGGCGACAGGGAGCCGCCGGCGAGCACCTTGGGGCCGTTGGGCACGGCGGAGCGCTTGAACTGGCTCGAGAAGAACCGCCGCACGAACACCTCGAGCCAGTGCCGGATCTCTGCGGGCGTGTAGGCGCGATGGTCCTCGACGGGGTAGCCGGGAGGCCACTCCCCCACCTCGGCGTCCCCCCAGGCGTGGCGCGCGAGGTAGGCGATCTTGCCCGGGCCGTAGCCGCGGCGCAGCACGTGGTAGAGCGCGAAGTCGTGCAAGGCGTAGGGGCCGATGGAGTCCTCGGTGGACTGCGCCGCCTGGCCCTCGACGTGCGGGATCAGCTCCGGGGTGATCTCGGTGCCCAGCACGTCCTTCAGCACCTCGCCGGTGTGCTCGTCGAACAGCCCCTCGGCCACCACCCAGCGGATCAGGTGCTGCATGAGCGTCTTGGGCACGCCCGAGTTCACCGTGTAGTGGGACATCTGATCGCCCACCCCGTAGGTGCACCAGCCCAGGGCGAGCTCGGAGAGGTCCCCCGTGCCCACCACGATCCCCCCGCGCTGGTTGGCCAGGCGGAACAGGTAGTCGTAGCGCATCCCGGCCTGGACGTTCTCGAAGGTCACGTCGTACACGGGCTCGCCGCGCCCGGCGGGGTGGTCCATGTCCTGCAGCAGCTGCAGGCAGGCAGGACGGATGTCGATGGTCTCGAAGCTCACCCCGAGGGCCTCCGCGAGACGCTCGGCATTGCCGCGGGTGCGCTCGGTGGTCGCGAAGCCGGGCATCGTGAACGCGAGGATCTCCGAGCGGTCGCGGCCCAGCAGGTCCATGGCCCGGGCGCACACGATGAGCGCATGGGTCGAGTCGAGGCCGCCGGAGACGCCGATGACGGGCTTGGTGCCGCCGGGCTTGCCGCCGCCGATCGCGCGCAGGCGCTGGACCAGGCCCGCGACCTGGATGCTGTAGGCCTCGTAGCAGTCCTGGGCCAGGCGTGCGGCGTCGTCGGGCACGAAGGGGAAGCGGGAGACACGGCGACGCAGGGCGCCGGTGGGCAGCGGGGCGTCGTCCCGGCGCACGGTGAACTCGACGCGCGCGGCCTCGAAGGCCGCGACCCGCGCGGCATGGGTGCGGCGGTTGTCGTCGAAGGTGCCCTGACGGCGGCGCTCGGCGGCGATCCGGTCGAGGTCCACGTCCACGATCGTCGCGGTGGCCTCGGGCGTGAAGCGCGGCGACTCCCCCAGCAGGTCCCCGCACTCGTAGGCGAAGGTCTGCCCGTCCCAGGCGAGGTCGGTCGTGGACTCGCCGTCGCCCGCGGCGGCGTAGACGTACGCCGAGAGGTTGCGGGCCGAGGCGCTGCGGGCCAGGAGCTTGCGGTCCTCGGCGCGGCCGATGGTGATGGGCGAGCCGGAGAGGTTCAGCTGCACGGTGGCCCCGGCGAGCGCGGCCTCCGCCGACGGCGGCACGGGCACCCACATGTCCTCGCACACCTCGACCGAGACGACGAGGCCCGGGAGGTCGGTCGCGGCGAACAGGCGGTGGGCGTCCAGGGTGACGGTGCGCTCGCGGCCGATCCGCACCTCCCGCGGCGTCACGTCGTCGCCCGGTGCGTACCAGCGGCGCTCGTAGAACTCCCGGTAGGTGGGGAGGTTGGCCTTGGGCACGGCCCCCAGGAAGCGGCCGCGGTGCAGCACGACGGCGCAGTTCATGAGGCGGCTGCCGGTGCGGAGCGGCGCCCCCACGACCACGAGCGGCGCGAGCTCCGCGGTGGCCTCGGCGAGGTCCAGCAGCGCCTGCTCGACCGCGTCCAGCAGAGGCTCCTGCAGCACCAGGTCGTCGAGGCTGTACCCGCTGAGCGAGAGCTCGGGGAACACGGCCACGGACACGCCCTGGGCGTCGAGATCGCGCAGGGCCGCGATGTGCCGGTCGGCGTTGGCGGCCGGGTCCGCGAGGGCCACCGGCACGGTGACGGCGGCCACGCGCACGAAGCCGTGGTCGTGGACGTCGTCGGCCCGGGACGGCACCGGGCGAGGGTCGGGGGCGCTCTGATCGGTCGAGGTCACGGGATCAGCGTACGTGCGCGGGCGCGCTCCCCGCGGACCATCGGCGGACCGCGCCTTGACCCTCCCCTCGGGGCAGACTCGACGGTGGGTCCACCGCGACGGACCCGGGTTGCCAGGAGACGACAGGAGAGCCCGACGTGGACACAGCACCCGGCCGGGCCGAGAAGCCGACTCCCGCTCGCGGCCGTCGTCCCCGGGGCGCTCGGTCGCGGGCCGGATCCGTCCGAGAGGACCTTCGGAGCTGCACGACTCCTCCCCAGGAATCTCCCGGAGGTCGCGTGACCGGGCATGCGACCTGTGTCACGATCAGTGCGGCCGGGCGCTCAGCCCGGGGCGGGCAGCTCCCGCCGGGGCTCGGGAGGGATCCCGCGAGGGGGAAGGACCGCACATGACGCAGCACCAGCAGGAGCCGGAGCGACCGCAGCAGCATGCGGGCCCCCCGGTTCCCCCGGCCCCGCCGGCACCGGTCGTCCCGGTCGGCGACCCCGCTGCGCCGGGCATCGTCGTCGATCGCGTCAGCCGCGCCTTCGGGGCGGTCCAGGCGGTCTCCGGCATGAGCCTGACGGCGCCGCGCGGACAGGTCACGGCCCTCGTGGGCCCCAACGGCTGCGGCAAGTCGACGCTCATGCTCATGCTCGCCTCGCTGCTGGCGCCGGACACCGGCACGGTGCGGATCTGCGGCATCGACCCCTCCGTCGACGCCCGCTCCGTCAAGCGCCTCGTGGGCTGGATGCCCGATCAGTTCGGGACCTGGGACTCCCTGCGCGTCCACGAGGTGCTCGAGGTGGTCGGCGCCGCCTACGAGATGCCCGCCGCCGCGATCCGCACCCGGGTGCCCGAGCTGCTGGACCTCCTGGACCTCGAGCCGCTCGCGAGCCGCAAGGCGCAGGTCCTCTCGCGCGGGCAGAAGCAGCGCCTGGGCCTGGCCCGCTCCCTCATGCACAGCCCGCAGGTGCTGATCCTCGACGAGCCCGCATCGGGCCTGGATCCCGCCTCGCGCCGCAAGCTGCAGCGGATCGTCCGCGAGTCCGCGGCCGCCGGGGCGACGGTGCTCGTCTCCAGCCACATCCTGTCCGAGCTCGAGGAGATGGCCGACAACGTCGTGCTGATGGACTCCGGTGCCCTCGTGGGCCAGACCAGCGTCCAGGAGCTCGCGCGCCGCGCGCAGCCGTGGCGCGCGGAGTCCTCCGACGCCGCCGCGCTGCGCAGCGCCCTGGAGACCCTGGGCGTGCGCGGCGTGCCCATCGTCGAGGCCTCGCAGTCCACGAGCGGTCGCGCTCAGGCCGTCGTCGAGGTCGGCGGCGAGGACCAGGCCGAGCGCCTGCTCGCGGACCTCGTCGGGGCCGGAGCCCGGATCGTCGCCTTCTCCCCGGCCGCCGGCCGTCTCGAATCCGCCTACCTCACCTCCGAGGCGGCCCAGCGCAGAGGAGCCCTGTGATGTCCCTCAAGCCCCGTGCCGTCCTCCTGGTCACGTCCCTCGAGCTGCGCCAGCGCGTCCGCTCCGTGCGCTGGTTCGTCGCCCTCGGCGTCTGGTTCCTCGTGCTGCTGGGCATGAGCATCCTCCTGTTCGGAGCGATCCTCGCCGGCAGCGACGGGTTCGGGCAGGCCCTGCAGCTGGCCGGGACCGTGGTCTTCAGCGGCACCGTGCTCCTGCTGATCCTGGCGATGCTGCTCATCATCCCGGCGCTCTCGGCCGGCGCCATCAACGGTGATCGCACGTCGGGCACGCTCGCGACGCTGCAGGCCACGCTGCTGTCGCCGCTCGAGATCGTGCTGGGCAAGGTCCTCGCGGGCTGGGTCACGGGACTCGCGTTCCTCGCGGTGGCCCTGCCCTCGGTCATCCCCTCGGCGCTCGCCTCCGGTGTCGGGATCCTGACCCTGATCCGCGTGATCCTCGCGATCGCCGTCCTCACGCTGTTCCTCACGGCGATGGGGGTGGGGGTCTCCTCGCTCACGCAGCGCACGCTGGGCTCCGTGGTGCTCTCGTACCTCATCGTGTTCTTCGTGACGATCATCCTGCCGATCGTCTACGCGTGCTCCCTCCCCGTGCTCAGCACGCGCGCCGAGATCACGACGTACTCCCCGGACTACGTCACCGACACCTCGGTCCAGCCGTGCATCGCCGAGACCGAGGAGCGCGAGGTGATGCGCACGGACCTCACCCTGGCCCTGCTGTACGTCAACCCCTTCGTGATCATCGCGGACACCGCACCGCCGGTGGACCTCATGCGCTCCGACGGCACCGACGTCAACGTGCTCACCGTGGTCGGCTCGGGCATGCGCTACCTGGCCCAGCCGATGCACCCCGCGCTCTACAACTCCTGCGGTCCGGAGAATCCCGGGTATCCGACCGACCTGGGCAGCCCGTCCTCGCGCCCGGTATGGCCGTGGGGCATGGCGGTCTACCTGATCGGCGCGGCAGGAGCGGTCGCGATCGCGACCTTCCGCCTGCGCACGCCGATGCGACGGGTGGGAGCGGGCACCCGGATCGCGTGAGACCCGGTCGGCCCGTCGGGGCATGTCCCCGGGCGGGCCGGCGGTCGCGGGACCCTCCGGCGGCGGCGCGGCGACCGATCGGCTCAGCGCCGCTCGATCTCGAGGTCGGTGACGTCCCGCGGGATGGTGCGGCCGCGCGTGGGCCGGTCCCGCGGTGCCTCCTCGTCGCGACCCGCCCCGAAGTCCGGCAGCTCCCCGGGCGGGGCGGCGGCCACCGGGACGAGGGGCCCCTCGGCGGGCCGCGCGGGCAGGCCCGGCCCTGTCGCGGGGCCCTCCGCCTCCTCCTGGAGGTGGCGGAGGCGCGCGGCGACCACGGGATCGGCAGCGAGCTGGGCGCGGGTGCCCAGCTCGGGCGCCACGAGCGCCCAGCGGGTGCGGCGCCGCATGTAGAGGTCCGCGGGGCCGTAGAGCACGTCCCGCAGGCGGGTGCGCATGGCCCAGAGCACCCCGCCGTACAGCAGCGGCGCCAGCAGCACCAGGTCCAGCACGATCCAGGTCCAGCCCAGCACGCCGAGCTCGTCGAACGCCCCGAGGACCGTGGCCAGCGCCAGGACCACCAGGACGGCGCCGGCGGTGTCGAGGATCGCGACGGTGGTGCAGACGCGGGCCTCCCACGGGTTCAGCCGGGCCCGCTCGCTCCAGGAGTCGACCGTGCGCAGATCCACCACCTGGGACCGCAGGGGTCGGGCCAGGCGGACGGCGACGGAGGGCGCGACGGCCAGCAGACCCGTCAGCGCCACCAGGAGCACCCCGCCCACGAGGTACACGGGCCACGCCAGGCCCGTGCGCGCCACGGCGGCGAGGTCGTCACCGCCGCCGGAGCGGGAGAAGACCACGGCGGCGTCGGCGAAGCCGAAGACCAGCCACATCGAGCCGAGCACCGCGGCACCCGTCCACCGGAGGATCCCGGCGGACGTGGCGCGGACCGCCCGCCCGAAGGTGGCGGCGGTCGGGTCCTCGTCGTGCGGGGGCAGATGCCGCCGGTCCTGCGCGGATCGCTGCTCGCGGACCGGCGGGAGCTGCGGCTCGCCGGCGAAGGGCTGGGGGGCCGTCAGCGCCCGCCCGTCGACCACGCGCCGGAGGATCAGCAGGGCGCACCAGAGGAAGCCCGCTCCGGCGGCGAGGGCCGCGAGCGCCCCGTAGCTGAGGTCCTGCCAGGCCAGCGGTGCCTGACAGACGACGGCCAGCACCAGGAGCACCATGACCGCGGCCGGCGGGACCAGCAGGCAGCGGGCGACGCGGGAGGCGACCTCGCGGGGCACGTCCCGCTCGCGCAGCAGCCGGCGCGGGTCCACCCGACCGGCCCACAGCGCCGCCAGCGGGACCATCACGAGGCTCAGGGCCGTGCCCACGATCGGCACCAGCACCATCGCCAGGCCCAGGCCGCCGGGCGTGAAGCCCAGAGCCCGCACCATCATCGACAGCGTGATGTCCGGCTGCAGGAGGAGCAGCGGGGACAGCGCCAGGAACGTGGGCCCCGTGCCCCACACGTAGGTCAGGACCAGCAGCTCCCACAGGACCACCAGGACGATCGCGCTGCGCCAGGAGCCGCGCAGGATCCGCACGGCCAGTTCACGGCGTGACTCCAGGAGGATCTCGTGGGGCAGCGGCTGCTCGTCCGCGACCCGCGCGGGGGCCGGCAGGTCCCGCAACGGCGGGCGGGCGGGTCGGGGCTGGGCCCCGTACCCCGGCGCGGGGGCGATGGGCTGCGGCTGCCAGGCGGTCACGGAGCGCTCACACCGTCCGGCGTCCCACGAAGGCCCGCCCGAGCGTCATCTCGTCGGCATAGTCGAGGTCGCCCCCGACGGGGAGGCCGGAGGCCAGGCGCGAGACGACCAGCTCGAGGGGCTGCAGCAGCCGGGAGAGGTACGCGGAGGTGGCCTCGCCCTCGATGTTGGGGTCCAGCGCGAGGATCACCTCGCGGGTCTCCCCCGTGCCCAGGCGCGACATCAGCTGGGTGATGCGGAGGTCGGACGGACCCACGCCGCCGATGGGGTCGATCGCCCCGCCGAGCACGTGGTAGCGCCCCTTGAACTCGCGGATCCGCTCGATGGCGACGATGTCCTTGGACTCCTCGACCACGCAGATCACCTCGTCGGTGCGGCGGGGGTCCGAGCAGATCCGGCAGCGCTCGGACGCCGAGACGTTCCCGCAGATCTCGCAGAAGCGCACCGTCTCCTTGACCCGCACGAGCACCTCCGCGAGCCGGCGCACGGATGCGTCATCGGCGTCCAGCAGATGGAACGCGATGCGCTGGGCCGACTTGGGTCCGATGCCCGGCAGCTTGCCGAGCTCGTCGATGAGGTCCTGGACGATGCCTTCGTACACGTCCAGCACTCTAGGCGACCGCACCGACGGACCGGCCATCGACGTGCCCGGCCGCCGTCGTCCGCACCCGAGCGAGCCCCGGATCTGGCGCCGACGTGCCACGATGTTTCCCATGGTGACCCTTCCCCCCTCGCTGCTCGATGCCGTGCATGCCCGCCTGATCACCGGCCTGGGTGAGCACGCCTCGACCCCCGAGATCGCCGAGCGCGTGATCCGCTACCTCCGCAACACCGCCGAGACGACGGTGAGCGTCGAGCAGGATCCGGACGGCACGACGACGACGTTCGTCATCACCGGGGACATCCCGGCGATGTGGCTGCGGGACTCCGCCGCCCAGCTGCAGCCCCTTCTGCGGCTCGTCGAGGCGGGGGTGGGCACCGACGCCGAGCGCGTCGAGCTCATCGCGCTCCTGGTGGGCCTGCTGCGGCGCCACTGGAGGTACATCGAGCGGGACCCGTACGCCAACGCCTTCAACCGCACCGACGACGGCAGCGCCTGGGACGACGACGACACCGACGCGCCGACCCCGTGGGCCTGGGAGCGCAAGTTCGAGCTGGACTCGCTCTCCTACGGACCGGACCTGGCCTGGCGCCTGTGGCGGCGCACCGGCACGACCGCCTGGGCGGATGCGCACTTCGTGGCCGCCGCCCGTCGGATCCTGGAGACCGTCGCGACGGAGCAGGACCACGAGGCGCGCTCCCCGTACTTCTTCCGGCGCAGCGACTGCCCGCCCTCGGACACCCTGGTGCGCGACGGCCGCGGGCGCGAGGTGCGGCCCAGCGGGCTCGTGTGGTCGGGCTTCCGCCCCAGCGACGACGCGTGCGAGCTGGGGTACAACGTGCCCGGCAACCACTACCTGGCGCTCGCGCTCGACCGGCTCGGGGACCTCCTCGATGCGACCTCGGGCCCCGTCACCGGAGAGGACCTGAGCACCGACGCAGGGACGGCGCGCGCACTCGCGGCCTCGATCCGCGAGGGTCTGCGCGAGCACGGCACGATGCGTCTGGAGGACGGCACCGAGGTCTGGGCCTACGAGGTCGACGGCGCCGGCGCCGCGATCTTCCTGGACGACGCGAACGTGCCGAGCCTCCTGTCGCTGCCGCACCTGGGATGCGTCGGAGCCGACGACCCGCTGTACCGCGCGACGCGCGCCGCGGTGCTCTCGGACGCCAACCCCTACCACTACCGCGGCACGCACCTGGCCGGGGTCGGCTCCCCGCACACCCCGCCGCGGCACGTCTGGCCCATCGCCCTCTCGGTGCAGGGTCTGACCAGCACCGATGCCGCGGAGAAGCGCTCGCTGCTGGAGACGCTGATGGCCACCGACGGGGGCACCGGGATGATGCACGAGGGTGTGGACGTCGATGATCCGACGCGCTTCACCCGCGAGTGGTTCTCGTGGTCCAACGCGATGTTCTGCGAGCTGGCCCTGGACCTGGCGGGCGTCCGGGACCTCTGACAGGATCGGCCCCGAGGCCGCGCACCGGCGCGCCGCTTTCGAGGAGGACGACACGCCCGCATCCGATGCCCCCCGGCCCACGCCCGGCTTCCCCGTCCCGAGCGTTCCGCTGACCGCCCCGGAGGTGCTGGACCTCGAGGTCCAGCCCACCCTGGTGGTGCGCAGCGAGCATCAGCGCATGGACGACATGGCCACGCTCATGGACGGCACGTTCTCGCACGTCCCGCAGGCGCTCCTGGGCGCGGGCCTGCACATCACGGGCCCCGCCGTGGCGCTGTACCGGGGCGTGCCGGGCGAGACCGTGTTCGTCGAGGTCGGGTTCCCGGTGGACCGGGTCCCCGAGGGCGACATCCCCCTGCCGGGCGGGCTCACGGCGATCGCCTCCGAGCTGCCCGGTGGACGTGCCGTCCGGACCAGCCACCTCGGTGGGTACGACGATCTCGGCTCCGCCTGGGAGGGCTTCGTCGGGAGCACCGAGGAGCTGGGCGAGACGATCGCCGATCCCTACTGGGAGATCTACGTGACCGAGCCGACCCCGGACCTCGATCCGGCGGCCCTGCGCACGGACCTCGTGGCCCAGCTCGCGGATCCCGCCGACGGCTGAGGCCGCGGTCAGCGGGAGTCGTCGATGACCTCGAGGACGGTGCCGCCGAGCAGCTCGGTGACCAGCTCCTGAGGTCGGCGGGACGTGAGTGTGGCGTCCTCGTCGTCACGCGAGGCGCCGCCCGTGGGATCCTCCGGGGCCGTCGGGGGCGTGTCGCCGCGCCCGGACGCGCCCTGCCAGGAGGCGCCGTGTCGCTGGGGGGCGTGCCGTGAGGCCAGAGCCGCCTCGCGCACGAGCGCCGCTCCGCCGTGCGCAGATCGAGAACGCGGGGAGGCGTCGCCGGCGGGTGCGTCGGAGCGCTGCTCCGGACCGCGTGCCCCACCGCGCTCAACGGGTGCGGGACGATCGTTCCGGGACCCGGATGCCGAGGGGTCCCGAGGTCCGCGACCGTCGGCCGCCAGCGGCGGCCAGTCGTCGGCCGGAGCACCGGGGGCCGTGTCCTGTGGGGTCGGTCCCTCCGCCGCAGGCGCGGCCCCGGTCGCCTCGCTCCCGCCGTCCGGGGCCGCGACACCGGAGGTCCGGGAGCGCGGCTCGGTCCGCACCGGTCGGCCCTCGGCGATCGCGCGCCGCAGGGCCTCGTGGCCGTGGGTCCGAGGCTGGTCGTCGGGTAGGTCGTCCCGGGAGTCGTCGGGGATGACCAGCGGGGTGCGGTCCCCGGAGGCACCGGGGGCCTCGGGCGGCGAGACGCTCGGGGCGGACTCCGATCGGACCTCCGCGTGGTGCGTCGGACCTGCGTCGACGCGCGAGGGACCACTTCCCTGCGTTCGAGCGTCGGGGCCGCCGCCGCTGGGCTCCGAGCCACCCCGGCGCTCGGTGCTGTCGCGATCCTCGGTGCTGTCGCGAGGTTCGACGCTGTCGCGATGCTCCGCACCGCCGCGATGCTCTGCGTCATCGCGGCGCTCGTAGGGGTCGCCTGCACCGCCCTCGTCATAGGGGTCCGGCGGGTAGGGGTCGTCGGGCTCGGGCGGCAGGTCCTCGTCGACGGCGGGGGGCCCAGGGACCGGGCGATCCGACGCACCGGCCGCGGACCGCGCGGCGCGGTCGTCCGCGACGAGGGCCGCGATCCCGGGCGCGGGCCCGCTGCCCGCCGACGTCGCACCCGATCCGGAGCCTCGCTGTCCGGCGGCATCCTCGCGACCGCGGCCGGAGGACGCACGATCCCTGGTCGGAGAGCCCTGCGCGGGTCCGCCGCCGTCCCGCCGTCCCCCCTCGGGTCCGGTGGTCCCGCCGCCGGGGCGGCCACCACCATGTCCGCCGTCGCCGTTCCCGCCGTCACCGGTGCCGCCGTGACCGCTGCCACCGGGGCCCGGGTCCTCCCCCACGACCGCCTCGACCGTGACCTCGCGGCCGAGGACGCGCCGGATGGCGTCGGCGAGGTTCTCCGCGCTGGTGCCGCGCCGGAACGCGGAGAGCAGGCCGTCGGTCGCGAAGCCCAGCACCAGCGTGGAGCCGTCGGTCGCGTGGACGTGCGCGTTCTGCGCGACGAGCGCCCATGAGGGTCGTCGGATCTGCTGGAGCTCGTCGAGGATCGCGGGCCAGCGGCCGCGGACCTCGTCGGCGTCGAGCCCGCCGCCCGATGCGGACGCCGCGGCGGCGGGCGGTGTCTCCGTGCGCGTCTGTGCCGGGGCCTCGCCGGCATGCCCCGGTCGGACGCCGCCGTGCATCGGCGCGGCGCGGTCGTCGTCCACGGGCGCCGGCGCGGCGGCGTCGCCCGCGGGGGCGGAGGCGCCCTGTGCCGGGACCCGCGCGTCCTGCCCGGCCCGCGACGCCGTACCCGCGGCGCGCTCATCGGCAGGGAGCTCGCGGCCGATGAGGGCCACGGGGCCCCAGTCGTCGTCGGACACGGGCGCGCCGGCCGCGGCTGCCCCAGGGGCAGGTGCCGCGGCAGCCGGTGCCGTGGCGGCACGCGGCGCCTCCCGAGGAGCGTTCTGCGACGAGGACGAGGAGGCCTGCGGAGCCGACCGCTGCGAGGGCTCGCGCACGGCCTGCGAGCTGGGGGCACCCTGCCCCGTGCGGTCCGAGGACTCTGCGGCGGAGCCGTCCCGCCCTCGCGCGGGCTGGGCCGTGCGGCCCGCGCCCCGCTCGGCGCCGCGCTCCTCCTCGCGGGTGCGGCGGGAGGATGCGGCCTGCTGCTCGGCGATCTGCCGGGCGCGGTCGCGGCCGCTCGCCGCGGGCGCGCCCTGCCCGCCGGTCACGGAGGCGCCGCCCGAGGCACCCTCGCCCTGTTGTCCGATGCTGCCTCGCCCGGTGGGCGCTCCACGCCCCTGACCGGAGGCGGGACCCGAGCTCGCGGCCGGCGCGAAGGCGGCGCGCTCGTCGCGCAGCACCAGGCGTGCCGCGAGCAGCTCGAGGTGCAGGCGTGGGGAGGTGGCCCCGGACATCGTGGAGAGGGTCTCGTGGACCAGGTCGCCGCAGCGGGAGAGGTCCGCGACCTCGAAGCCCTCGATCTCCTCGCGCATGCGGGCCAGCTCGTCGGCCGGGAGCTCCGGCAGGAGGTCCGCGCCGCGATCGGGCACGGCACCGAGCACGATGAGGTCGCGCAGGCGCTCCAGGACATCCTCGACGAAGCGTCGCGGCTCCTGCCCCGAGGCGATGACCTGCTCGACGGCGCCGTACATCCCGGCGGGGTCCCGAGCGCCGATCGCGGTGATGGTGCGATCCAGCAGCTCGGTGTCGGTGAAGCCCAGCAGCGCGATGGCGGTCGCGTGGTCCAGACCGTGCTCCCCGGCCCCGGCCATGAGCTGGTCGAGCACCGAGAGGGTGTCCCGGGCCGAGCCCGCACCGGCGCGGATCACGAGCGGGAGCACGCCCTCGCCCACCTCGACGCCCTCGGCGCGGCACACCTGCTCGAGGTAGGGCCCCAGGACCTGCGGGGGGATGAGGCGGAACGGGTAGTGGTGCGTGCGCGAGCGGATGGTGCCGATGACCTTCTCGGGCTCGGTGGTCGCGAAGACGAACTTCACGTGCTCGGGCGGCTCCTCGACGAGCTTGAGCAGCGCGTTGAACCCGGCCGAGGTGACCATGTGCGCCTCGTCGATGATGAACACCTTGTAGCGGTCCCGGGCGGGGGCGAAGGTGGCGCGTTCACGCAGCTCGCGGGCGTCGTCCACACCGCCGTGGCTCGCGGCGTCGATCTCCACCACGTCGAGGCTGCCAGGGCCGCCTCGAGCCAGGTCCCGGCATGAATCGCAGTGCCCGCACGGGGTGTCCGTAGGGCCCTCCGCGCAGTTCAGGCAGCGCGCCAGGATGCGCGCGCTCGTCGTCTTGCCGCAGCCCCGGGGGCCGGAGAACAGGTAGGCGTGGCCGATCCTGCCGTTGCGGAGGGCGCGCATGAGAGGGACCGTCACGTGGTCCTGGCCGATCACATCGGCGAAGGTCTCGGGACGGTATCGACGGTACAGAGCGGTGGCCACCGCACCAGGCTAGTGGAGTGCTGGGACATCCGAGCCCGGGGGTGGGGATCCCCGCATCAGGCCTGCTCACGCCCGCTCGACGCCGAGAGATGGTCCCGCATGACCTCGGCGGATGCGGCCAGCGCGGCATCGAGCACGGTGCGCACGGCCAGGCGCTGCGCCCGGTCGGGACGCTGGATGGCCACGACATGGCGCCGTGCGGGCACTCCTGCGAGGGGACGCAGCACCGCGCCGCCCCCGCCGCCCGTGGTGAAGCGCGGGAGCAGCGCGAGGTTGGTCCCGGAGGCGACCAGGCGCTCGACCACCCGGTTGTCGCGGACCCGCTGGATCACCTGCAGGGGTCGATCCGCCGCCGCGGCGATCGCGCGGGCCACGTCGTCGAAGGGGTAGCCGACGGGGACCCCCACCCACGGGTGCTCGACGATGTCCTGCGGGGTGACCTGCGCTCGCGCGGCGAGCGGGTGGTCCGGAGCCATCGCGACGTCGAGCGGTTCGAGGGCCAGCGCCCGGACCTCGAGCCCCGCCGTCCCCTCGGGGCGTGGCCCGGCCGAGGAGTGCCCGATGACCAGGTCGTGACCGGCCGCCAGGGGGCCGTACTCGACCTCGGCGAGGTCCACGTCGGTCAGCTCGACGGTGAGGGGCAGTCCCTCCAATCGCCTCAGCATCCCGGGGACGAGGAACGCCAGGGCACTGGGAAGACCGGCGATGCTCACGGTGCCCGTGGCCTCGCCCCGGTAGGCGTCCCAGCGTGCCCGCACGGCGGCGAGCGCCGAGGCGACCTCCGCTCCCCCTTCCGCCAGCAGACGTCCGGCCTCGGTCAGACGCACCCCGCGGCCGGCGGGCTCCACGAGTGCCGTCCCCAGGCGTCGCTCCGCGGTGCGCAGCTGCTGGGACAGCGCCGAGGGGGTGCGGTGGGTCGCGGCGGCGACCGCGGCGAGACTGCCGCGGTCTGCCAGCTCCCGCAGGAGGTCCAGGTGGCGCGGGTCGAGCTCGACGTCGTCCATGTAGGAACCCTACGCAGTGTGTGCAGAACATGTTGCTGGTGCTGAACAGCAATCGGGGCGCACGATGGCGGTGTGCCCGCTCGCCATCGCCTCCTCGCCCTGGTCGTCGCCGTCCTCTGGGGTCTGAACTTCCTCGCCATCGACGCCTCGCTCGCCCAGTTCCCGCCCTTCTTCCTCGTGGCCCTGCGCTTCGCGGTGCTCGCGGTGCCCACGATCCTGCTGGTGCCGCGGCCGGACGTGCCGCTGCGGTGGCTGATCGGCTACGGCCTCGGGTTCGGGGTGCTGCAGTTCCTGTTCCTGTACTGGGCGATGACCATCGGCATGCCGCCGGGCCTGGCCTCGCTCGTGCTGCAGGCCTCGGCTCCGTTCACGGTGCTGCTGGGAGCGTTCCTGCTGCGCGAGAGGATCTCGGCGCGAGCCGCGATCGGGATCGCGGTGGCCGTCGCGGGACTCGCTCTCGTGGGCTGGCACCGCGCCGAGAACGCGAGCGTGATCCCGTTCCTGCTCACCCTCGCCGGGGCGCTCGGCTGGGCGCTGGGGAACCTCTCCTCGCGCCAGGCCCGTGCCCCCCAGCCGCTGCAGCTGACGCTGTGGATGTCCGTCGTGCCGCCGATCCCCATGCTCGCGCTGTCGCTCGCGGTGGAGGGACCCGCACGGATCGGCCGCTCGCTGACCACGTTGGGCACCTCGACCGGTCTGCTCGCGCTCGTGGGGCTCGCCTACACCGTCCTGCTGGCCACGGTCGTCGGATCCGGGCTGTGGACCTGGCTCATGGCGCAGCACCCGGCCTCCTCGGTGGCCCCCTTCTCGATGCTGGTGCCCGTCGTCGGCATGTCCACCGCGGCCCTCGTGCTGTCCGAACGCCTCGACCCGACCGAGCTGGCCGGGGGCGTGCTCGTGGTGGGCGGGGTGCTGCTGGCCTCCTGGGTGCGGCGGTCGCGACGCCCGGTGCCGGACGTCGCGGAGGCGCCGCTGGAGGTCGCGGTCCCGGAGCCCGAGGCACAGGACCCCGACGTCGCGGAAGCGGTGGCCACGATTCCGCAGTCGTCGGGGCACCCGGCAGACGTCCCGGTCCCGGAGCGCCCGGCCCCACGGTGAGCCGCGGCGCTCAGCGGCGCAGCACGTGCCGCAGGGCTCCTTCGAGCTCGGGGTGGGCGGGCGTGAATCCCCTGTCCCGCAGGCGCGCGTCGGAGACCCGCTGATCGGCGCGCACGAGCTCCCGGGCGCCGTCCCGACCCAGCAGCAGCGCGGGACCGGCGGCGGGGACGGGCACGAGAGCGGGCCGATGCAGCACCCGCCCCAGGGTCCGCGCGAACTCCTGCGCGGTCGCGGGGTGCGGTGCGACGGTGTTGACGGGCCCGCTGAGGGCGTCGTCCTGCAGGGCGTGGGCGTAGGCGCGCGTCATGTCGTCCAGGGTGATCCAGCTCAGCTGCGCCGCGGGCGGCGCCAGGCGGCCGCCCGCGCCGAGGAGGAACATCGGCAGCTGCGGCAGGAGCGTGCCTCCGGCGTCGCTCAGCACGATCCCTGTGCGCAGGTGGACGGTGCGCACGCCGGCCTCGGTGGCGGGCAGGGCGGCGGCCTCCCAGCGGCGGCAGACGTCGGCGAGGAAGCCGTCGCCGTCGTCGTCGCGCTCGGTGAGCAGCTCCCCCGGGCGCTGGGGGCCGTAGATGCCGATCGCACTGGCCTGGATCAGCACCCGGGGGCCGTCCTGCATCCTGGCGAGCGTGCGGGCCAGCAGCGAGGAGGAGTCGACGCGTGAGGAGAGGATCCTGCGCCGGGCGCGGGGGGTCCACCGCGTCGCGATCGAGCTGCCGGCGAGGTTGATCACCGCGTCGACGCCCTCGAGGGACGCGGGGTCGAGCTCCTCGCGTGCGGGGTCCCAGCGGATCTCCCCGGGACCCGCCGCGCGGCGGACGAGCCGCACGACGGTGTGGCCGCCGGTGCGCAGCAGGGCGGTGATCTGGGTGCCGATCAGCCCGCTGGATCCGGCGATCGCGACGCGCAGCCGGGGGCGATCCGCACGGGCGGCGTGGAAGGCGAGGTCCTCGCGCAGCTGCGCGGTGCGGAAGGTCAGGAGGCGCTCGATCTGGGACCGCGCCTCGCCGTCGAGCGCCGCGAGGGGCCCCTTGAGCTCCACGTCGATCCGGTCGGTGATGTCGGTGGCGCCGCCGGCGGCGCGCAGGGCGTGGCGGTGGTGCCACAGGCGCACCGGTCCGCGGTCCCCGAGCTGGTGGTCCTCGAAGGAGGCGACACCGTCGCCCTCCTCGGAGCGCGCATGGACCAGCCGCCAGGCGGGACGCACGGGCAGGAGGGGCGGCCCCAGGCGCAGAGTCACGCGACGTCCGGCCTCGAGACCTCCGACGTCGGGGTCCTCGGGGGACCCGAGACCCGGGGGGCTGAGCCGCACGAGCGCCCCCGGCCGACGGTGCCACGCGAGCACGTCGTCGAAGGCGTGATCGATGCGGGCGGTGCTCTCGATGCGCATGCCGGACTCCTGCTCGACGGTCCGGGGCTCCGGAGGGGGCCCGGTCCCGCCACCGTAGTCCGGGAGCCCGACGATCGGCGGGGCCCCCGACCTCGCGGTCGGCTCCCGGCGCCGACGGCACGTGCGCCCAGGTCCCCGTGCACGCCACCCGGCGCCGCGCGGCGAGGTCCAGCAGGTCGACGGCGTCCGGGCATGGAACGACCCCTCGTGCACCTGTCAGAGCCCGCCTGCCCTTGCTGCCGTCAAGCCCTGGGGGAGTTCAGCGAGGTGACACCGCACGAGGGGTCGCCGAGCACTCTACCGGTCCGCCCCGGCGCGGGCAAAGGCGAGCGGACGTGCCCCTGACCTCACCCGCGCCGGGCGGCCGGCCTCAGGCCACGCGGGTGGGCGGGGAGACGGTCCGCGCGGGATCGGTCTCGGGCACGTCGCCCAGGACCTCGTCGATCCGCGCGAGGACGTCCGCGCTCAGGCGCACGCCGGCGGCCCGGGCGTTCTCGGTGACCTGCTCGGGCCGCGAGGCGCCGATGATCGCGCCGGCCACGTTGGGATTGGCGAGCACCCAGGCCACCGCGAGCTGGGCCAGCGACAGATCGAGGTCCTGGGCGATGGGCCGCAGCCCCTGGACCGCCTCGAGCACCTCGTCCCGCAGGAAGCGCTTGATCATGTCCGCGCCGCCCTTCTCGTCGCGGGCGCGGGAGCCCTCGGGTGGCTCGGCCCCGGGCTCGTACTTGCCCGAGAGGATGCCCTGGGCCACGGGGGACCACACGATCTGGGAGACGCCCACCTCCTGGCTCGCGGGCACGACCCGCTCCTCGATGACCCGCCACAGCATCGAGTACTGGGGCTGGTTGGAGATGAGCTGCACGCCCAGCTCCCGGGCGAGGTGCTGCCCGGCGCGGATCTGGTCCGCGTTCCACTCCGAGACGCCGATGTACAGGGCCTTGCCCTGGCGGACGACGTCGGCGAAGGCCTGGATCGTCTCCTCCAGCGGGGTCTCGTTGTCGTAGCGGTGCGCCTGGTAGAGGTCGAGGTGATCGGTCTGCAGGCGGCGCAGGGACCCGTCGATCGACTCGAGGATGTGCTTGCGGGAGAGCCCCGTGTCGTTGTGCCCCTTGGGGCCGGTCGGGAAGTAGACCTTGGTGAAGATCTCGAGCGACTCGCGCCGCTGCCCCTTCAGGGCCTCGCCGAGGACCTCCTCGGCGACGGTGTTGGCGTACACGTCGGCGGTGTCGAACGAGGTGATGCCGGCGTCGAGGGCCGCGTGCACGCACGCGAAGGCCCGGTCGTTCTCGATCTGGGAGCCGTGGGTGAGCCAGTTCCCGTAGATGATCTCGCTGATCTTCAGGCCGCTGCGGCCGAGGTATCGGTGTTCCATGGCGCCACCGTAGACCCGCCACCACGGGGCCCGTCCAGACCGGCGGTCGCCCGGGTCCGCGTGTGGCGCCCTCCCAGCCGGAGCGGATACGCTCGTGACCCAGGTCATAGGGGCGCGAGCGCTCCGTCGACCGCACCTGCATCGATCGTGCACGATCACTGCACCGCATCTCAATGAGGAGACGCCATGACGATCTATGCCCGCCCGGGGACCGACGGCTCGAAGGTCACGTTCCGGCCCCGGTACGACAACTACATCGGCGGCCAGTGGGTCGCCCCCGTCCAGGGCGAGTACTTCGAGAACCCCACGCCCGTCACCGGCGAGGTGTTCTGCGAGGTCGCCCGCTCGACCGCCGAGGACGTCGACCTCGCCCTCGACGCCGCCCACGCCGCAGCGCCTGCCTGGGGCGCCACGAGCCCCGCCGAGCGCGCGCTCGTGCTCCACCGCATCGCCGATCGCATGGAGGAGAACCTCGAGGCCCTCGCGGTCGCCGAGACCTGGGACAACGGCAAGGCGATCCGCGAGCCGCTGGCCGCGGACGTCCCGCTGGCGATCGACCACTTCCGCTACTTCGCCGGCGCGATCCGCGCCCAGGAGGGCGCCCTGTCCCAGATCGACGAGGACACGGTCGCGTACCACTTCCACGAGCCCCTCGGCGTGGTCGGCCAGATCATCCCGTGGAACTTCCCGCTGCTCATGGCCACCTGGAAGCTCGCCCCGGCGCTCGCGGCGGGCAACGCGGTGGTGCTCAAGCCCGCCGAGCAGACGCCGGCCTCGATCCTCGTGCTCGCGGAGCTGATCGGCGACCTGCTGCCCGACGGCGTGCTCAACATCGTCAACGGCTTCGGCGCCGAGGCCGGCAAGCCGCTGGCGTCCAGCCCCCGGATCTCCAAGATCGCCTTCACCGGCGAGACCACCACCGGACGCCTGATCATGCAGTACGCCTCCCAGAACCTCATCCCGGTGACCCTGGAGCTGGGCGGCAAGTCCCCCAACATCTTCTTCGAGGACGTCCGCGAGGCCCAGGACGACTACTACTCCAAGGCCCTCGAGGGCTTCGCGATGTTCTCCCTGAACCAGGGCGAGGTGTGCACCTGCCCCTCGCGCGCCCTGGTCCAGGCCTCGATCTACGACGACTTCCTGGCCGACGCGATCGCGCGCGTGGAGAGGACCGTCCAGGGCAACCCCCTGGACACCGACACCCAGATCGGCGCGCAGGCCAGCAACGACCAGTTCGAGAAGATCAAGTCCTACCTCGACATCGGCCGTCAGGAGGGTGCGACGGTGCTGACCGGCGGAGAGGTCGGCCAGCTCGACGGCGATCTCGCGGGCGGCTACTACATCCGCCCGACCGTGTTCGCGGGCGACAACTCGATGCGGATCTTCCAGGAGGAGATCTTCGGGCCGGTGGTCTCGGTCGCGAAGTTCCAGGACTTCGACGAGGCGATCTCGATCGCCAACGACACCCTGTACGGCCTGGGGGCGGGCGTCTGGAGCCGCCGCCAGAACACCGTGCACCGCGCCGGGCGCGCCATCCAGGCGGGCCGCGTATGGGTGAACAACTACCACGCCTACCCGGCGCACGCCGCCTTCGGCGGGTACAAGAGCTCGGGCATCGGGCGCGAGAACCACCTGATGATGCTCGACCACTACCAGCAGACCAAGAACCTCCTGGTCAGCTACTCCGAGAAGGAGCTGGGCTTCTTCTGATCGGGACCGCGGGCGGGCCGGCGCGAAGCGATGGCCCGTCCGCTCCCCCGCACCCCGGATCCGGGAGGAACCGATGACCGAGACCGCCGCCCCTGCCCCCGATCTGCCCGAGCCCACCGCGGCCGATGCCGCGCTGGACGCCGCGCCGGCGATCGCCGGCGAGGACTTCTCCCGTGTGGCCCTGACCGCGGACGCCCTGGCGATGATCCGCCGGCTCATCGACCGCAACGGCCCGCTCATGTTCCACCAGTCCGGCGGCTGCTGCGACGGCTCCTCCCCCATGTGCTTCACCGCCGGGGAGTTCCTGACCTCCGACGCCGACGTCCTGCTGGGGCGCTTCGCCGTGCCGCTGGCCGACGGCACCACCAGCGAGCTGGAGTTCTGGATGAGCGCCGAGCAGTTCCGCTACTGGCGACACACCCACCTGACCGTCGACCTCGTGGACGGGCGCGGGGCGGGGTTCTCGCTGGAGTCCCCCGAGGGCAAGAGGTTCCTCATCCGCTCGCGGATGCTGCCCGAGGGCGTCAGCTGATCCCTGCGCGCGCCGACCTCCGTCGAGGAGACGAGGCGTCTTCCGAGGGTCAGCCCAGGAAGATCCCATTCCCCGGGCCCAGCGGCAGGTCGAGGAAGAAGAACACCGCGAGCACGCCCGCCCAGGCGATCCAGAAGGGGATCACGAAGGGCAGCATCCAGGCGATGATGTTGCCCAGGCCCGCGGTGGGCACGTACTTCCGCAGCATGCCCAGCAGCACGATCATGTAGGGGTTCATGGGCGTGATGACCTGGGTGGCGCTGTCGCCCACGCGGAAGGCCGCCTGGGTGAACGCCGGCTCGAAGCCGATCAGCGCGAACATCGGCACGAACACCGCGGCCATGATGGTCCACATCGACGAGCCCGAGATGATGAACAGGTTCAGCACGCTCGCCAGCAGCATGAAGGCCAGCACAGCGATGAACCCGGGCAGACGGCTCTTCTCGAGCCCTTCGGCGCCGGTCACGGCGATCCACGAGCCCATCCCGGACCAGTTGAACAGGGCGATGAACTGCCCCAGCACGAAGGCGAGCACGAGGAAGGGCAGCATCTCCTTGAGCGCCCGGGTCATCATCCCCACGCCGTCCTGCGTCGAGCGGATCGACCGCGTCACGACACCGTAGACGATGCCCACGACGACGAAGTACGCGAAGACGAGGAACACGATCGAGTCCAGCAGCGGCGAGGACGGCAGGAACCCGCCCTCCTCGCTGCGCCACGGGGAGTCGGGCACGAGCGCCACGACCAGCACCACGGCGGTCAGGACGGCGGCGGCGAGGACGGCCAGCAGCAGGCCCTTGTTCTCGGCCGGGGTGAGCTGGGCCTGGAGCGCCTCGCCCTCGTCGCCGGCGGCGCCCTCGGCGTCCTCGGTCGTGATCTCCTCGCGGGAGACGCCGTGGCGCACGAGGCGCGGCTCGACGATCCGGTCGATGATGAACCCGGCCAGCAGGCCCAGCACGATCGACGAGGCGATGTTGAAGAACCAGTTGGAGACGGGGTTGACGGGAGCGGCCTCGACGCCGGGGATCGCCTGCATCGCGGCGGTGGTGATCCCGGCGAACAGGGCGTCCAGGCTCGTGGGCACGAGGTTGGTGGAGTAGCCGGCCCCGGCGGCCGCGAAGCCGCCGATCAGGCCCGCGACGGGGTGGCGCCCGGCGGCGGCGAAGACGAGCGCCGCCAGAGGCGGCACCACCACGAAGGCCGAGTCGGCCATGATCGAGGCGAGCACCCCGACGAAGCCCACGACGTACGGGAGCATCCAGCGCGGCGAGGACCCGAAGGTCTTGCGCACCGCGGCCGAGAGCAGTCCCGAGTACTGGGCGATCCCGATGGCCAGCAGGATCGGCAGCACCGTCTTCAGCGGCGGGAAGCCCACGTAGTTCTCGCCGAGGCTCGTGGTCAGCCACGTCATGCCCTCGGCGGTGAACAGGCCCTTGATGACGGTGGGCTCGTCGGCCCCGGGCACCTGGATCGACACGTCGGCCCAGGCCATGAGGGTCGAGGCGATCGCGGTGGCCAGGAAGAGGATCCCGAACAGCATGAAGGGTTCGGGCAGCTTGTTGCCGAGCTTCTCGACGCCGGTGAGGAGCCGGTCGCCGAACCGGCCGAGGCGGGTCTGCGGGGAGGAGGGGGTCGCCGTGGTCACGGTGGCTCCTGGGGGTCGGGAGAGGGAACGTCCATGGTGTCAGTGCGGCGCGAGGAGGGCCGAGCCCCCAGCGCATCGAGACCTCACCGTGACCTTCTCGGCACCGGGCGGGCCCGCGGGATCGGACGGATCAGTCGAAGTAGTGCGGTACGTCGATCGCCCCGCCGGCGTCCTCGAACTCCTGGCGGACCGCACGGGCCAGCTCCGGGTCCTGGGCCACGTCGAGCAGCGTCGCGGCGAGCCCGTAGGCCCCGTCGGTCGCGGCCGATGCCGCACGCTCGGAGACCGAGGCCGCGGCGAACTCGCGGGTGTGCAGGGCCACGTCCGGATCCGAGACCCGGATCAGCGGGTGCATCCCCGGCAGGCGGTAGCTGACGTTGCCGAAATCCGTCGAGGCGGCGAGCAGCTCGGGGACCACGCCGCGCGGCAGGGGGTCGCGGCCGCGTCGGCGCTCGGCCTCGACCCAGCGCCCGGTGAGCGCCTCGTTCGTGCGCACGCCGAGCGACGGCGGGTGGCTGTCCCACTCGATCTCGACGCCGCAGCCGGCCATCAGCGCCGCACCGCGCGCGATGTCGTCGAGGCGCTGGGAGAGGTCCTTGAGCGTCGCGGGTGCCAGCGAGCGCACGTACAGGTCCAGCACCGCGCGGTCCGGGATCACGCTCGGGCGGTGTCCGCCCTCGCGGATGATCGCGTGGACGCGGTCGGTGGGCGGCAGCTGCTGTCGCTGCAGGCCGATGCCCTGGTAGAGGAGCGTCGCGGCGTCCAGGGCGTTGCGCCCGGCGAAGGGCTGCGCGGAGGCGTGCGCGGTGGCCCCGTGGTAGGTGATCGTCAGCGTGCGGCGACCCAGCCACGCCTGGTCGGCGAGATCGTGGCCGTAGCCGTGCGCCATGACGGCGGCATCGATGCCGTCGAAGGCGCCGTGGCGGGCCATGATCTCCTTTCCGGTGTGCCCCTCCTCGGCGGGGGTGCCCAGGTAGACGATGCGGCCGGGCACGGCCGACGGGTCCTCCCGCGCGAGGGCCGCGAGGCCCAGGAACGCCCCGAGCCCCATGACGGCGATGACGTTGTGGCCGCAGCCGTGGCCGATCTCCGGCAGGGCGTCGTACTCCGAGAGCACCGCGAGCGTCGGGGCGCCCTCGGCGTCCCCGCCCTCACCGACGATCTCGGCGCGGATCGCGGTGTCGAGGCCGTGGACGCCGACCGTGGCCTCGATGCCGTGGGCACGGAGGGATTCGGCCAGGACCCCGGCGGAGCGGACCTCCTCGAAGGCGGTCTCCGGGTGCGCGGCGAGGTCGCGCATGATCCCGACCAGCTCCTCGCCGACCGCGTCGACGTGGTGCTCGAGCCGTTCGTGGAGCGCCGCCGGGGCACCCATGAAGTCGGATCCGGGGTGGCGCTCGGTGCGGATCGCCCGCGCGGTCATCGCGGCGAGCTCATCGGAGTAGGCGCGGGAGGGCGAGACGGGCAGGTGCGGATCGGCCATCCGGCAACCCTACCGGCTGGTCACATCGCCGCCGAGCGGGCTCTGGGCCGCGAGCACCTGCCCCGTGACGGCCATGTGCTGCTGGGCCAGGCGTCGCAGCGCCGAGAGCACCGGGTCCATGAGCACGGTGCCCAGCACCACCTGGCGCACGGCGCGCGAGGGATCGTCCGGGACGGAGGAGACGTCGGCGCGCGCGATCAGCTCGATGCCGTCCGCATAGGCGTCCAGGCGTCGCGCGTCGATGCCCAGCTCCCCGGCATCGCAGGCGTCCCAGGCGCGGTCGAGGTCGGTGAGGACGGGATCGGCCGGATCCACCGACCATCCGCGCTCCTGCACCCAGGCCAGAGCGCGCGAGGGGCCGGGGGCGTCCGCGGCGACATCCGCATCGCCCGCGGCCGTCTCCTCGTCCGGTGGGACCGTCAGCGCGCGCTGGGCCGCCTCGAGAACAGCCAGGCGGTCCGTCGTCGGCGTGTCGATCGCCTCCAGGATCCGACCGATCCGCGCGATGCCGAGCCCACCCACCTCGGCGAGCGCGCGGATCAGCCGGAGCCGCTCGACGTGGGTCCCGTCGTAGTCGGACTGCGTGCGCGACAGGTGCCGCCCCGCGGGCAGCAGCCCCTCGCGCAGGTAGTACTTGATCGTGGCCACCGGGACGTCGGCGGCGCGGGAGAGATCGGAGATCCTCATCGACACCCCTTGCATTGGATAGCGCCACTCTCCAATACTGGGGAGCGGCGGTGTCCATTGTGGCCCCGGACGCCGCCCTCACCTGCCCGTCCCCCCGAGGAGTCCGATGGACATCGACCCGATCCGATCCCCACGGGCGGCCGCCGCCCACCACGGCCCCGGTCGCGACGACACCGCCCCGACCGCGCGGGACGACGACTCCTGGCCGCGCACGCACGCGTACGACGGGCGTCTGGTCGTGTTCCACATCGGCATGACGGTCCGCAAGCCGCATCGGCCCGACCTGTGGGTCCCGGCCTTCCTCGCGATGCCGCGCATGATCACCGAGCTCTCGCGCAACCTCGCGGCCTCCGAACGGGGCGAGGCGGAGCATCTCGGGTTCCTCGGCGCGGACTACCTGATGGGGGCCCGCGGGCCCTGGGTGGTGCAGTACTGGACGGACGTCGACAAGCTCTACACCTATGCGCGCGCACAGGACAAGGAGCATGCCCCCGCCTGGCGCGCCTTCAACGCCACCGCCCGCAAGCACCCGCAGGCGGTCGGGATCTGGCACGAGACGTACGTCGTCGAGGCGGGCGGGGTCGAGACGCTCTACGGCAACGGAGCGATGGTGGGCCTGGGCGCCAAGACGGGATCGCTGCCGGTGCGACGCCGGGGCAGCTCCGCCCGCCAGCGCCTCGGGGCATCCCGGTCCCGGACGGCCGCCGCAGGCAGCCACCCCGAGGGCAGCCCCGAGGGCACCTCCGCCCCGACGCCCACCGAGGTGTGACCTGCGTCGGGCCGGTTTCCGTTCCCCGGCGCGTCTCGGGTAACCTGGTCCACGCTCCGCAGGCCCCGGCCCGCAGAGCGCTGGAGGATTCGCCTAGCGGCCTATGGCGCACGCCTGGAACGCGTGTTGGGTGCAAGCCCTCGGGGGTTCAAATCCCCCATCCTCCGCGTTTTTCGCGACGTGTCGCGGCGTCACCCGCTGATGCCACGGGACGTGGCGCGCACAGAGGGGCCCTGGCGATCACCAGGGCACCTCTGTGCGCGCCCAGGCACGCGATCGGACCTCGCACCTCGGACCACCCCGGCGCCTCCCGGGTCCCCAGGTTCGTCGGCCCCGCTGTCTACTCTGGGAGCCACGACACATCGGCGTCGCCCCCGCCGGGCGGCGCCCCGGACCCCCTCGGAGGGACGATGCGCACCCAGGGACGCCACCGCGCGGGCCCTGCACACCGTCGTGACCCGGCCGTCGTGGTGTGCGCCGCCGTGCTCGCGGTGACGGCCGTGACCGTGGCCACCGGCACCGGATTCCTCCGCCAGCTGCAGGCCTACGAGGCGCCGTACCACCCGGGCGCCCCCTTCGTGGCGGTCGGCTCGGAGCAGGAGCCGCCGGCGCGCTTCGCCCAGGATCCCGCCTGGCGGGAGCTCGCCGAGAACTCCCTGACCACGCTGCACGTGGACGGCCACCTGGACTGCGGTGTCCCGCTGCTGCCCGCCGAGGCCGTCTCCGTGTCCCGCCTGGGCGACCATCTCGACAGCCTCGCCGCGTGCCTCGACGGCTACTGGCGCCCGCGGATCGAGGCCTCCGGCCACGAATTCACCCCGGTGACGGTCGAGGTGTTCGATCCCGCCGTGGGCCTGGGCAGCGCCTGCGGCGAGCCCGAGCGCGCCGTCCCGGGCGTCTACTGCCCGACCAACCGCACCATCTACCTGCCCTCGACGCTGACCGACCGCGGCGGCGACCCCGCCGTCTGGTCGGAGCTGCGCCTGATGGCCGTCCTCGCCCACGAGTACGGCCACCACCTGCAGGAGATCACCGGGATCCTCGCCACCACCCGGACGATCACCGCCGAGCCCTCGGACCCCCACGAGGTGACCCGGCGCATCGAGTCCATGGCCACCTGCATCGGCGCGCTGACCCAGGGGCAGATGGTCGGGCCGCTGGCAGTCACCCAGGGCTACTACGCCTTCGCGATCACCCCCGACTCCTACGCCGCCGACGACGATCACGGCACGGCCGCGACGCAGGCCCACTGGTCACAGAGCGGTTTCGATGCGGGCGGAGACCTGCGCAGCTGCTCGACGTTCTCGGTCCCGTCCGACGCGGTCGCCTGACCTTCCCGACGGGGCCCGCCACCCCCTTGCGTTCCGGATCCATATAGTTTAAGTTTCATCTATCGGATCCGGAGGCGCCGCCTCCCCGTCACAGCCAAGGAGCCAGCCATGCAGTTCGGGATCTTCAGCATCGCGGACATCACGCCGGACCCGACCACGGGCCGCATCCCCACCGAGCACGAGCGCCTCGAGATGATCGTGGAGGAGGCCGAGCTCGCCGAGCAGGTGGGCCTGGACGTCTTCGCGCTCGGCGAGCACCACAACCCGCCGTTCGTGACCTCCTCCCCCACGACCACGCTCGCCTACATCGGCGCGCGCACCGAGCGCATCCAGCTCTCGACGGCCACGACGCTCATCACCACCAATGACCCGGTGAAGATCGCCGAGGACTACGCGATGCTGCAGCACCTCACGAACGGTCGCGTGGACCTCGTGATGGGGCGCGGCAACACCGGGCCGGTCTACCCGTGGTTCGGCAAGGACATCCGCAAGGGCCTCGAGCTCGCGATCGAGAACTACGACCTCCTGCACCGCCTGTGGCGCGAGGACGTCGTGGACTGGGAGGGGCAGTTCCGCACGCCCCTGCAGCAGTTCACCTCCACGCCACGGCCGCTGGACGGCGTCGCCCCCTTCGTCTGGCACGGCTCGATCCGCTCTCCGCAGGTGGCCGAGCAGGCCGCCTACTACGGCGACGGGTTCCTCCACAACAACATCTTCTGGCCGCTCACCCACACCCGGCAGATGGTCCAGCTGTACCGCGAGCGCTTCGAGCACTACGGCCACGGCACCGCCGATCAGGCGATCGTGGGACTGGGCGGTCAGGCGTTCATGCGCAGGAACTCCCAGGACGCGATCTCCGAGTTCCGCCCGTACTTCGACAACGCCCCGGTCTACGGCGGCGGCCCCTCGCTCGAGGACTTCACCGCCCAGACGCCCCTGACCGTCGGCTCCCCCGAGCAGGTGGTCGAGCGCTACCTGACCATGGCCGACGAGGTGGGCGACTACCAGCGCCAGATGTTCCTCATGGACCACGCCGGCCTGCCCCGCAGGACGGTCATGGAGCAGATCGAGCTGCTGGGCACGGAGGTCGTGCCGGTGCTGCGCAAGGAGCTGGACGCGCGGCGCCCGGCGCACGTGCCCGACGCACCGACCCACGCGCGCCTCGTGGCCGCGGCCGAGGCCGAACGTGGCGCATTCGACGCCGCGTACCGATTCGGCACGGGAGACAATTGGACCGGCCTGCGCGCGGAGGACGACACCGCCCGTCCGCGCCTGTCCTGAGAGGAGGGCGGCATGACGACCGCTCGCACCCTGCACGTCCTCGCGCTCAGCGCGGGGCTCTCCACCCCCAGCTCGACCCGCCTGCTCACGGACCTGCTCACCGGCGCCGCCCGCGATGCCCTGTCCGCGCAGGGCGCCGAGGTCGAGGTGCGGACCGTCGAGGCCCGCGAGTACGCCCGTGAGGCCACCGAGGCGATGCTCTCGGGCTTCCCCGGCGAGCGCCTGACCGCGCTGATCCGCGAGATCCGCGGGGCCGACGCCGTCGTCGCGGTCTCCCCGATCTTCAACACGGGGGCGTCCGGCCTGTTCAAGACCCTCATCGACGTGCTGCCGATGGACGTCTGGGCCGGCACCCCGGTGCTGCTCGGCGCGACGGCGGGCACCGCCCGACACTCCCTGGCCCTCGAGTACGCGATCCGGCCGATGTTCGTGTTCCTCAAGGCCGAGATCGTCCCGACCGCGGTGTTCGCCGCGAGCGCCGACTTCGGGATCACCCCGCGCGGCGAGGGCGACGAGCAGCCGCTCGCCGCGCGAGCCCGCCGGGCAGGCCGCGAGCTCGCGGCCCTGCTCGGCGGTCCCTCGCGCGTCCCCATCGATGCATCGACGGAGGGCGAGGCCGCGCCCGGGGAGGGTGCCGATGATGCATCCGCCCCGAACGCTGCCGGTCCGGGCGCGACCGGGACCGATGCCGCACGTGCACCGGGTCGCGATCCGGAGTTCTCGGACTTCACCCCGATGGACGACCTCCTGCGGCACGGCTGAGCCGGGCGCGGCCCGTCCGCGTCCGCCGCGGTTCCGGCATCCCGGCCGCGACATCCGGGACGCGGACATCCGGACCTCCGACCTCCGGGCCTGCGACGACCGGCCCGCTCCCGGCGCACCGCGCCATGGCAACCTCCGGCACCTCCCGCATCGGCCCGCCGCCGATGGAGGAACCTCGGAGGCGAGGACCGTCCGGCATCGCCGCGCACGGCCCGGGCGTCGGCATCGCCGCACGTCTCTCCCCCCCCCCAGTCACCGTGGAAGGACCCCCATGGCCATCTCCGAGGGCGCGAACTACGCACCGGCCCCGATGCCCCGACCCGTCGTCTCGCCCGGCGACTTCGCCTTCGCGGCGATGCACCTCGACCACGGGCACATCGTCGGCATGTGCGAGGGGCTGATCGGCGCCGGAGGTGAGCTGACCTGGGTGTACGACCCTCAGCCCGAGCGGGCGGAGGCCTTCCGCACCCATTTCCCGCAGGTGCGCATCGCCAGCAGCGAGGAGGAGATCCTCGCCGACGACCGCGTGCTCCTGGTCGCCGCGGCCGCCATCCCCTCCGAGCGGGCGGCCCTGGGACTGCGCGTCATCAAGGCCGGCAAGGACTACTTCACCGACAAGACCCCCCTGACGACCCTCGATCAGCTCGCGGCGGCCCGTGAGGCGACGGAGCGGACCGGCCGCAAGTACGCCGTGTACTACTCCGAGCGGATCCACGTCGAGGCGGCGGTGCTCGCGGGACAGCTCATCGACCGCGGCGCGATCGGCGAGGTGGTCCAGGTCCAGGGCATGGGCCCCCACCGGCTCGGCGACCCCGCCTCCCGACCCGACTGGTTCTACCGCACGGCGCAGTACGGCGGGATCCTCACCGACATCGGCAGCCACAACTTCGAGCAGATGCTCTCCTTCACGGGCTCTGACGACGCCGACGTCCTCTCCAGCGCGATCGGCAACTTCGGCCATCCGGACCACCCCGAGCTCGACGACTACGGCGACGCCCACATCGCCCTGTCCAGCGGCGCCGCCGGCTACGTCCGGGTGGACTGGTTCACGCCCGACGGGCTGCGGACGTGGGGCGACGGGCGCACGTTCGTGCTGGGTACCGAGGGGTACCTCGAGCTGCGTAAGTACGTCGACGTGACCACGGACGCCGGTCCGGGCCAGGTGATCCTCGTGGACGGCGCCGGCGAGCACCGGATCGACGCGACCGGCAAGGTCGGCTACCCGTTCTTCGGAGAGCTGATCCTGGACGTCCTCCACCGGACCGAGAACGCGATGACCCAGGCGCACGCCTTCAAGGCCGTCGAGCTCGCGATCCGCGCTCAGGAGCAGGCGCGCGTGCTGCGCGCCGCCCCCGCGGCCGGGGCCTGACCGGGCACCGACCGGATCCGCCGCGACGAACCCCCGGGAGGTATGGTGAGGCTCCCCTCACCAGAGCCTCCCGGGAGTCCTCACCATGACCGCTGCCGCGCCCGCCGGCCCGTCCGACCCCTCGCATCCTTCGGACCCGTCCGACCCATCGGGCCCCGCTGACCCGTCGGACCCTGCGCGCTCCGCGGACCCGTCCGATCCCGCGGCCTCCGACGGCCCTCGCGTCAGCGCCCCGCGCCGTGGCGTCAACGGGGTGATCCTGCGCGCCTGGCGGGCCCGCGACACCCGCATCTCGGTGATGTCCCGTGAGGAGGTGTCCGAGCACTTCGTGCGGCTGCGCGTGGACGTCCGCGATGTCCTCTCGACCGACGACGTCTACCCCACGTACTGGCTCCGGCTGTGGTTCACCGATGCCTCCGGCAAGGGCCACCAGCGCGCCTACACCCTCGTGGATCCGGACCCGACCACCGGCACCGCCGCGATGGAGTTCTACCTCCATCCCGGGATCGCCTCGCAGTGGGCACGCGATGCGCGTCCGGGTGACGAGATCGACGTCAGCATCCTCAACGGCAAGAACCCGCTCGCCGACGCCCCGTCGCAGCTGCTCGCGGTGGGCGACGGCGCCTCCCTTCCCGCCATCGCCGACATGCTGCGTCGCTCCCCCGACCTGCCTGCCACCGTCCTCATGGAGCGCGGGTACTCGGACGACGCCGAGGTGCTGCCCCTGCCCGCACGGGAGGGGGCAGAGATCCGCTGGTTCGACCGCGACGGGTCGATCGAGGCCGCGGCGATCGCGGCTGCGGGCGCACTGCCCGCCGGGGCCGTGGCCTTCGTGAGCCTCGAGGCGGCCCGGACGCGCAGGGTCTCCGGCGCCCTGCGCAAGCAGGTCGGGGTCCCCCGGGACCGCATCCATGCGCTGGGGTACTGGAAGCAGAGCTGACCGGACCGTCGCCCCCGATCGCCCCGTGCGGGCACACCCTTGCCGGTACCGTGGCATCGTCGTGCGCGACCGCTCCGATCGCGCGCCCGAACCTCGATCCGCCCCGCCGACGGCGGTGGGCGACGCCCCCGGAGGCACCGATGCTCGCAGCGCTCGTCATGGATCGCGATCTCCCCGCACGGATGTTCACCCCCGACCAGCTCCTCGAGCTGACGAAGCTGGCCGACCTCGACCCCGGCATGGTGATCGACGACCTCGCCGCCGCGGACCCCGCGCTCCTGGACCGCGTCGAGATCATCCTGACCGGCTGGGGCAGCCCGCGCGTGGACGCTGCCGAGCTCGACCGCATGCCGCACCTCCGGGCGGTCGTGCACACCGCCGGGACCGTGCGGTTCGTGGCGGGGGACGCGCTGTGGTCGCGCGAGGACATCGTGCTCACCAGCGCGACGGCGGCCAACGCCGTCCCGGTCGCCGAGTTCACGCTGGCCTGGATCCTCCTGGCCGGGAAGAACACCCTGGCCCTCGAGCACACCTACCGCTCGAGCTACGGCCGGGATCGGGGGGCACCCGCGGCCACGGGCTGCTACGGCTCGGCGGTCGGGCTCATCGGCGCCTCCCACATCGGACGCCTCGTCGCCGGTCTGCTGCGACCCTTCGACATGGAGGTCCTCATCGCCGACCCGTTCGTCGACGCCGCGGGGATCGCGGCGCTCGGCGCCCGCAAGGTCGAGCTCGACGAGCTGTTCGCGGTCAGCGACGTCGTCAGCCTCCACGCCCCCGACGTGCCCCCGACGCAGGGGATGGTCGATGCCACGCTCCTGGCCTCGATGCGCGACGGCGCGACCTTCATCAACACCGCCCGCCCCACCCTCGTGGACATCGACGCGCTGCGCGCCGAGCTCGTCCAGGGCCGGATATCCGCCGTCCTCGACGTCCATGACGACCTGTCCCCCGACGATCCGCTGTGGGACCTGCCCGGCATCGCCGTGACCCCCCATCTGGCCGGGTCCCAGGGCAATGAGCTGCACCGCATGGCCGAGTCGGCCATCGAGGAGGTCCGTCGGCTCGTGCGTGGCCAGGCCCCCGCGCACCCGGTGGACCGCGCGCGACGCGAGGTCATCGCCTGAGCGGTCCCGTCCCCGTCCCGCCCCGCGAACGGTCACTACCCTGGAGACCATGGAGGATCATGGTCGCGAGGCCCGGCACTCGGGCGACCGCGCCGGGACCGACGTCGGCCGGTGGTTCGCCTCCGCGGGAGCCGTCCCCCGGTCCACGATCCGTCTCTCGCCCTGGGGGCCGGACCCCCGTGGCGGCTACGGGGTGGTGAGCTCCGCAGAGACCGTGCGCGCGGCCTTGTCGGCCCTGACGCATACCCGACCCGCGGTCCTCACCGGTGCCGGGGTCTCGACGGGCTCGGGACTGCCCGACTATCGCGGGGTCGGTGCCGTCCCGCGCACGCCCATGTCGTACCAGGAGTTCATCGGCTCGGATCTGGCCCGCCGTCGCTACTGGGCGCGGTCGACCGTGGGGTGGGTGGCGTTCTCCCGCGCCCGGCCCGGCGCCGCACACCGCCGGCTCGCCCGGCTGGGCCCCTCCCTGCGGATCGGCACGGTCATCACCCAGAACGTCGACGGGCTCCATCAGCGGGCCGGGTCCTCGCCGGTCATCGACCTGCACGGACGCCTGGACCGGGTGCGCTGCCTCGCATGCGGGACGACGATCTCACGTGGGGGTCTCCACGACCGCCTGCTGGCCATGAACCCGGCCGTCGCACGACAGCTGCCGGAGCTCGCGGTCGATGCCGCCCGCGCGCCCGACGGGGACGCCGAGGTCGACCGCACCTCCACCTTCCGGTACCCGCCGTGCGCCGTCTGCGGCGGGATGCTCAAACCGGATGTGGTGTTCTTCGGGGAGAGCGCCCGCCCCGAGGACGTCCGCGCCGCCCATGCGGGCGTGCGGGCTGCCGGCTCCCTGCTGGTCCTGGGATCGAGCCTCACGGTCATGTCCGGCCTGCGCTTCGTCCGGGCGGCCGCCGCGGCCGGACGGCCCGTGGTGGTGATCAACGACGGCCCCACCCGCGCCGACGGGCTCGCGAGCGAACGGGTCCACGGACGCGTCGAGGACGTGCTCGCGGCGTGGATGCGCGACCTCGGGCTGGGCCCGGACCGCGCAGCCCTGCATCGGACGTGAGCACCTCCCGTCCTGGAGGACGCGCAGCCCCGCATCGGGCGTGGGCGCCTCCCGTTCCGGAGCACGCGCACTCCCTGCAGCGAGCGGGAGCGTCCTCCGCTCAGGAGGACCGCGCCACGATCCAGGGCACGAGGACCTGGAGCACCAGCACGATCGCAGCAGCCGCGACCCCGGCGGCGAGCGCGGCCCCGCGTCCCACCACGACGTCGACCACGAGCACCGCCACGCCCACCAGCAGCAGGGACAGCAGCACGAGGGCGATCCGGACGATCCGACCGACGGCCAGCACGATCTCGTCCTTGATCCGGCGGCCGAAGAGGGCGCGGTGGATGGCGACGGGGGTCAGCAGCACCGCCACGATCAGGAGCGACAGGGTCAGGACCCCGAGGTACCAGCGCACCTGCACCTCGTCGAGCTCCGCGAAGCGGGACTGGAAGGGCAGGACGACCAGGAAGGCCGCGAGGATCTGGGATCCCGTCTGGAGCACCCGGATCTCCTGGAGGAGCTCGTTGAAGTTCCTGTCGGCCCGGGCCGCGACCGGCTCGTGCCGGTCGTATCGCGGGTCCCCGTGCACCTCGTCGTCCATACCCGTGGAGTCTAGGAGCGGCACGGGATCCGCGTGGCGCACCATGGGCACATGGATGCGATCGATCTGAACGCGGATCTCGGCGAGGGCTACGGGGACTGGACGATGGGCGACGATGCCGCGATGTGCGAGGTCGTCACCACCGCGAACATCGCCTGTGGGGGCCATGCGGGGGATCCCGCCACCATGCGCAGCGCCCTCACGGCGGCGCGCGACCACGGCGTCGCGGTCACGGCGCACGTGTCCTATCCGGACCTGCGCGGCTTCGGACGGCGCTTCGTGGACATGCCCGCCGGTCCCCTGCGCGATGAGGTGATCGCGCAGACGGGCGCGCTGATGGCGCTCGCCCGTGCGGTCGGCACGGAGGTGCGGGGCGTCAAGCCGCACGGCGCGCTGTACGGCGCGCTCGCCCACCACGACGGCCAGGCCGCCGCGGTCGTCGCCGCGCTGCGCGACCTCGGAGGCGAGCTCGCGCTCGTGGCGGCCCCGGGATCGCTGGTCGCGACGCGCGCCGAGGACGCCGGGATCCGGGTGGTCCGCGAGGGCTTCGCCGACCGCGCCTACCTGCCCGACGGGACCCTCGTGCCGCGCACGCGCCCCGGTGCGGTGCTCACCGCGCCGGGAGCCGTGCTCGACCAGGCGCTGCTCCTGGCCGATGGCCGCTCGCCGGCGGGCGGCGATCTGGCCGTCGACTCCATCTGCCTGCATGGCGACACCCCCGGTGCCGTGGCCCTCGCCCGGGCGGTCCGCGACGGGCTGGTCGCGCACGGCCTCGGCCTGGCCTCCGCCCTCTGACGGGCCGCGTGCGAGGATCGGGCATGGCCTCTCCCCAGACGCCGCGTCGCACGTTCCTGGCCCCACCGCGGGCCGTGCACCGCACCGGCGAGCTGGCGGTCCTCGCCGACTACCCGGACACGGCCTCCGTCCTCGCGGCGGCGGCCGCGCTGCGGGCCCTGGCACCTCCCGGGCTCGTCGAGCTCGTGCCCGCCGAACGGACGCTGCTGCTGGCCGCGGCGACCCCCGTCGATCTCGTGCGGGTCCGGGACGCCCTGCACGTGCTCGCCGCGACCGCCGTCGGGACGGCCGCGACGCGCGAGGTCGAGATCCCCGTGAGCTACGACGGCGAGGACCTCGCGGAGGTCGCGGCCCTGCTGGGACGCACCCCCGAGGCCCTCGTCGCCGCCCACACGCAGGCGCCGTGGACCGCCGCCTTCGTCGGCTTCGCGCCCGGTTTCGCCTACCTGGTGCCGACCTCCGGCACGGCCCATCGCCGCGAGGACTCCCGGGCCGATGCCCAGGGTCGGCCCCCGTGGGACGTACCACGGCGCACGGTCCCCCGCACGCGCGTCCCGAGCGGGTCCGTGGCCCTGGCTGCGGGATACAGCGCCGTGTATCCCGGGGACTCCCCGGGCGGGTGGCAGCTCATCGGGCGCACGGCCGTCCGCACCTGGGACCCCGCGGCGCAGCCGCCCGCGCTGCTGTCCCCCGGCACCACCGTGCGCTTCACGGCCGTGCGTCCGCACGTCGAACTCCACGGGGACCGGGACGGCCCGGCCACGGCGCGGCCGGACGCCGGGGCACCCGCCGCCTCCGGCGTGGCCGGGCCGACGGCCTCCTCCGACCGGTGGGCGCTCACGATCCTCGATCCCGGCCCCCTGACCCTGATCCAGGACGCGGGACGCCCCGGGAGGGCGGACCTCGGCGTGACGGCCTCCGGGGCGGCGGACCGCACCGCTCTCGCGCTCGCGAACGCGGCGGTCGGGAACCCGATCCACGCCCCGGCCCTGGAGATGCTGATCGGCCCCCTCACGCTACGTGCCGAGCGCCCGACCCTGCTGGCGTGCGCCGGCGCCCCGGCTCCGCTGCAGGTCCTTGCCGCGGACGGCACGGACCTCGGCACCGTGGCCGGGCCCGGATCGCCCGTGCGCCTCGCGCTCGATGCGGGGGACGTCGTCCGGATCGGCCCCGTCACCGGGGGCCTGCGCACCGTGGTCGCGGTGCGTGGGGCCCTCGACGCGCCGACAGCGCTCGGCTCGGCGTCCCGCGACACCCTGTCGGGCCTGGGGCCCGCGCCGCTCACGCGCGGCGCGCGGCTCCGTCCGGCTGCCGCCGCCCTGCTCGAGGCCGTCCCGATCCTCGACGACGCGCCCCCGGGCGACGGCACCCGGCAGGACTCCTCCGGATCGCCCCCGCAGGACCCGCCGGGGCGATCCGCATCCCCGCACCCTGCCCCGGGTGCCCCGCGCGCCCTCGGGATCGTGCTCGGGCCACGGGACGATCTGCTGGGTCCGGAGGCGGTCACGGCCCTGCTGGGCACCGTGTGGACCGTGCGGCCGGATTCCGACCGGATCGGCATGCGCCTGGACGGTCCGCCGCTCCCGGTGCCCTCCGGGGCGTCCTCCCTCCCCAGCGAGCCGGCGGTCCTCGGCAGCATCCAGGTCCCGCCCTCGGGACTCCCGGTCGTGTTCGGGCCCGACCATCCCACCACCGGGGGGTATCCCGTGATCGGCGTCCTCACCGCTGCGGCGATGGATCTGCTCGCGCAGTGCCCGCCCGGGACCCGCGTGCGCCTGGTGCGGTCCTGACGACGCCCCGCGCGCACGGGCGGGACGGCGGGATCAGCGGAGCGGGTGCGCCACGAGGTCCGGCTGCGCGCGACCGGCCAGGACCTCGAGGGCCCGGAGGGCACGATCGGCCCCCCAGCCGCTGAGCAGGTACGCCTCCTCGGGGCCGATCAGCCGCCAGTCGTCGAGCTCCGCGGCCTGCGGGACGATCTGCGCCTCGAGCACCGCCGCGGGGATCACGCCGCCGTCGAACAGGAAGTGCACTCCCATCGGCGCCGACACCTCCGCCCGCGAGGGGGCCCAGTCGATCGCGAGCAGCCGCCCCACCTCGATGTCGAGCCCCAGCTCCTCGGCCACCTCCCGGCGGGCGCATTCGCGGGCGTCCTCCCCTGGGTCGACCCCGCCGCCGGGCAGCAGCCAGTGGTCGCGGTAGTTGGGCTTCTCGATGACGAAGCGCCCGGTCTCGTCGCGCAGGATCACCGCCCCCGAGGTGATGACCTTGGGCAGCGTCGCGAAGTACACCGGATCCGGCAGCAGCTCGTTCATGCCCCACATCCTCACAGACTCCGGCCCTCCGGTCCCATGCCCGAGGCTCCGCCTTTCCCCGCTGCGCGCCGGGACACTACGCTCTCGCCGAGCGCTCCCCCGTCCGGAGGCCCCGCCGCACCGCGGCAGGTCCGGCGGCGCCCACCCGTCCCGGCCCGTCCGACCGCCCTCCGGCGGATCCCCCGCACGCGCCGCCCCGACCTCTCGAGGTGCCATGACCACCACCCCTGCGACCACCACCTCCCCCGAGCCCCTCGCCCCCGGCGACGGCCTCACCCGTCCCCAGCGCCTGGACCGCCTGCCCTTCACCGGGAAGCACCGGCGGCTGCTCGGGGCGTACGGGATCGGCTGGGCCCTGGACGCGATGGACGTCGGCCTCATCTCGTTCGTCATCGCGGCGCTCGGGGTGCACTGGGGCATCGGCAAGGGCGAAGCCTCCCTCATCGCCTCGGCGGGCTTCGTGGGCATGGCCATCGGTGCCGTCCTGGGCGGCGTCCTGGCCGATCGGATCGGCCGCCGCCAGGTCGTCGTCGTGACACTGCTGGTCTTCGGCCTGGCCACGGGCGCCTCGGCGCTGTCGGTGGGACTGTTCATGCTCGTGGCGCTGCGGGTCGTGGTGGGGCTGGGCCTCGGCGCGGAGCTCCCCGTCGCCTCGACGCTCGTCAGCGAGTACGCTCCGCGACGGATCCGCGGCCGGGTGGTGGTGTGGCTCGAGGCCTTCTGGGCGCTCGGCTGGATCCTCGCCGCCCTGATCGGCACCTTCATCGCCGCCCACGGGGAGGACGGCTGGCGCTGGGCGCTCGCCCTGGGCACCGCGCCCGCGCTGTGGGCGATCATCGTGCGCTGGAAGCTGCCCGAGTCCGTGCGCCACCTCGAGAAGCGGGGCCGGACCGAGGAGGCCGAGCGCGCCGTCCGCTCCTTCGAGAGCGCCGCCAGCGTCGCCGCCCCCACGTACGGCCCGACCGCGGAGCCCGCCGCGACAGGCCGTCGTCCATCGATCTGGTCCCGCGGCCTCCGCGGTCGCACGGCCTCGCTGTGGGTCGTGTGGTTCTGCGTGAACCTCTCCTACTACGGCGCCTTCATCTGGATCCCGACGCTGCTGGTGGACCGCGGCTTCGACCTCACCCGCTCGTTCACCTTCACCCTCATCATCACGCTCGCGCAGCTGCCCGGGTACGCCTGTTCCGCCTGGCTGATCGAGAGGCTGGGCCGCCGCGGCACCCTCGTGCTGTTCCTCGCGGGATCGGCCGTCTCGGCCGCGGCCTTCGGTCTCGCCTCGACCGAGGCGACGATCATCGTGGCCGGCTGCTTCCTGTCGTTCTTCAACCTCGGGGCGTGGGGCGCGCTGTACGCGACCGGGCCGGAGCTCTACCCGACCTCGGTGCGCGCGACCGGCTCAGGTGCCGCCGCGGGCTTCGGCCGGATCGCCTCGATCATCGCCCCGCTCGCCGTGCCCGTCCTCGTGCTCTGGGGCGGGCAGGTGCTCACGTTCGGCGTGTTCGCCGGGTCCTTCGTGGTCGCGGCGGTCGCGGCGCTCACGCTGCCGGAGATGCGGGGCACGGCCCTCCAGGAGTGACCGCGCCGGGGGCCGGGCCCTCACGCTCCCGGACACGCAGGGACGGCCCGGCCCCGCTCACGCGGGATCGGGCCGTCCTGGATGCTGCCGTTCGGCGCGGGATCACTCCCCGCCGGCGGCCTCGACGTCGTCGTCCACCCAGTCGAAGGTCCGCTCGACGGCCTTCTTCCACAGGCGCAGCGAGCGCTCGCGGGTCTCGGTGTCCATCTTCGGCTCCCAGCGCTTGTCCTCGGCCCAGTTGTCGATGACGTCCTGCTCGCCGTCCCAGAAGCCCACCGCGATGCCGGCCGCGTACGCGGCGCCGAGGGCGGTGGTCTCGGTGACCTTGGGGCGCACGACGGGCACGCCCAGGAGGTCGGCCTGGAACTGCATGAGGGTCTCGTTGGCGACCATGCCGCCGTCGACCTTGAGCTCGGTGAGGTCCACGCCGGAGTCCGCGTTCATGGCCTCGAGGACCTCGGCGGACTGGAAGGCCGTGGACTCCAGCACCGCGCGGGCGATGTGGTTGCGGTTGACGTACCGGGTCAGGCCGACGATCGCACCGCGGGCATCGGACTTCCAGTACGGCGCGAACAGGCCCGAGAACGCCGGGACCACGTAGCAGCCGCCGTTGTCGTCGACCTTCTGCGCCAGCTCCTCGATCTCCGGGGCGCTCGAGATGATGCCCAGGTTGTCGCGCACCCACTGGACCAGCGAGCCGGTCACGGCCACCGAGCCCTCGAGCGCGTAGACCGGCTTGTTGTCGCCGATCTTGTAGCAGACCGTGGTCAGCAGGCCGTTCTCGGAGTGCACCAGCTCCTCGCCGGTGTTGATGAGCATGAAGTTGCCGGTGCCATAGGTGTTCTTGGCCTGGCCCACCTCGAAGCACGCCTGGCCGAAGGTCGCGGCCTGCTGGTCGCCCAGGATGCCCGCGACCGGGGTGTCGATGAGCAGGCCCCGCTTGCGGCCGTACCCGTAGACCTCGGAGGAGGACTTGATCTCCGGGAGCATCGACAGCGGGATGCCCATGTCCGCGGCGATGTCCTCGTTCCAGTCGAGGGTCGCGATGTTCATGAGCATCGTGCGCGAGGCGTTGGTGACGTCGGTGACGTGCACGCCGCCCTCGGTGCCGCCGGTCAGGTTCCACACGACCCACGAGTCGGTGTTGCCGAACAGCAGCTCGCCGGCCTCGGCCTTCTCGCGGGCGCCCTCGACGTTGTCGAGGATCCACTTGACCTTGGGTCCCGAGAAGTAGGTGGCGAGCGGGAGGCCCACGCGCTCCTTGTACTTGTCGGCACCCTCGTCGCCCGCGAGCTCGTCGCAGATGCGGTTGGTGCGGGTGTCCTGCCAGACGATCGCGTTGTAGACGGGTTCGCCGGTGTTCTTGTCCCAGACCACCGCGGTCTCGCGCTGGTTGGTGATGCCCACCGCCGCGAGCTGGTGGCGGTTGATGTCGGCGCCGGTCAGGGCGTCGCCGACGACGGTGCGGATGTTGCGCCAGATCTCCAGCGGATCGTGCTCGACCCAGCCGGCGCGCGGGAAGATCTGCTCGTGCTCCTTCTGGCCGGTCGAGACGATCTGTCCGGCGTGGTCGAAGACGATCGCGCGGGAGGACGTCGTGCCCTGGTCGATCGCGAGGATGTACTGCTGCTGCTCGTTCATCGGAACTCCTTCGTTCTCACGGATGTGCGGTGGATGCGGTGCAGGTCAGACGACGAGCAGCGAGACCAGGCCCGCGAGCACGCCGCCGACGATGGGGCCGAAGACCGGGACCCACGAGTAGCTCCAGTCGGAGCCGCCCTTGTGGCGGATCGGGAGGATCGCGTGGGCCAGGCGGGGGCCGAGGTCACGGGCGGGGTTGATGGCGTAGCCGGTGGGCCCGCCGAGGGAGGCGCCGATGCCGACGACCAGCAGCGCGACGGCCAACGGGCCGAGGCCCGCGGGGGTCTTGCCGAACAGCAGGATGATGAAGACGAGCACGAAGGTCGCGATGACCTCGGTGACGAAGTTCCAGCCGTAGGCGCGGATGGCGGGGCCGGTCGAGAAGGTGCCCAGGATGTTCCCGGCGTCCGTCTCCTCGTCGTAGTGCTTCTTGTACGCGATCCAGCAGATCACAGCTCCCAGGAAGGCACCGATCATCTGGGCGACGATGTACGCCACGATGTTGGGCAGGGTCGCCGCGATGGCGGGCAGGCCCAGTGCCTCGTTGCCGGGGAAGAGGTCGTTGCCGGAGGCCGCGAGGCCCAGGGTGACGGCAGGGTTCAGGTGGGCGCCGGTCGCGAAGGCGACGTAGACACCGGCGAAGACGGCGAGGCCCCAGCCGAAGTTGATGAGAAGCCAGCCGCCGTCCTTCCCCTTGTTCTTGGTGAGCACGACGTTGGCGACCACGCCACCGCCGAGCAGGGTCAGGATCGCCGTGCCGGCGATCTCATGCAGGAAGATGGCTCCCATGGTTTCTCCTCATCGAGAACGGGCCGCGTCCGTGCGGTCCCGGTGAGATCCCGGCGATGCGCCGGGGGTGGGGTGGGGTGGGGTGGGGAGGGGCGGCCTGTGCTGCCCCCGGGAACGGGCCGTGCTCGCGCACGGACCGGACGGCGCCCGACCGGGAGGATCGGGCACCGGGCTCAGGCCCGGGCAGTCGCCTCGGGCACGTGCGAGGCGGCACCGGCGATGCGGCCGGGCGCCTCGGGCACGCTCGCCACCGCCGCCGCGGCATCCGCGTCGTCGTGGGTGGCCTCGCTCCGCAGGCGGGCCGCGATGTAGTCGCGGTACGTCTGCGCCTCGAGCTGCTCGCGCTCGGCGTCCCAGCCGAGCACGGGTGCCAGGATCGCGGCGACCTCGTCGGCCGCCGCCGCGCCGCGGTCGCGGATCTCGTAGTCGCTGCGGGTGCGGCGCTCCAGGACGTCGCCCACGTGGCGCGCACCCTCGGCCGTCACGGCGTACAGCACCTCGGCCCGCAGGTAGCGGGGGGCGTGCTCGAGGGGGGCGTTCAACGAGGGGTCCTCGTCGATGAGGGCGAGCAGGTCCGTCAGCAGGGCACCGTACCGGAACAGCAGGCGGTCGATGCGCACGGCGTCGAAGCCGTAGCGGCGGGCGATCGCGTCCTTGTCGCGCACCAGGCTCTCGTAGCCCTGGGCGCCGATCACGGGGATCGAGGTGGTCAGGCATGCACGGCCCGGGAAGTCGTCCTTGATCGCGAAGTCCACGACGTCCTCGGCCATGACGCGGTACGTCGTGTACTTCCCGCCCGCGATCGCGGTCAGGCCCGGCTCGACCTCCATCACTGTGTGCTCGCGGGAGACCTTCGTCGAGGCGTCGCCGCCCTTCTTGACGGGCTGCAGCAGCGGGCGCAGGCCGGTGTAGACGCCGATCACGTCGTCCCGCGTCAGCTTCGACTCCAGGATCGCGTTGGCGTGCTCGAGCACGTAGTCGATGTCGTCGCTGGTCGCGGCGGGCGTGGCGACGTCCTGCTTCCACGGGGTGTCGGTCGTGCCGATCACCCAGTACTCGTCGTTGGGGATGATGAACAGCACCGACTTCTCGGTCTGCGTGATGATCCCGGTGTGGGGCACGGCGGGGATCGCCTCGCGCGCCACGGTGATGTGGATGCCCTTGGAGGCGAGGACCTCGAGTCCGGTCTCCGCGCCGGCGAGCTCCTGCTGCTGCTGGGTCCAGACGCCGCCCGCGAGGATGGTCTGGCGGGCGTGGACGTCGAACTCACGGCCGGACTCCTCGTCCCGCACGCGGGCGCCGACGACGCGGGGGCCGTCATGCAGGTACTCGATGACCCGGGTGTAGTTGACGACCGCGGCGTCGTTCTCGGCGGCCGAGCGGGCGAGCATCGCGACGAAGCGGGCGTCGTCCATCTGGGCGTCGTAGTACTCCAGCGCGCCGACGACCTTGTCGCCGTCCAGCGCCGGGAAGACCTTCTCGAGCTTGGTGTGGCCGAGGTGGCGGTGCATCGGGACGGCGCGCTTGCGGCCGACCATCTGCATGCCGTCGTAGAGGGCGACACCGGAGCCGATGAACGCACGGTCGACGACCTTGCGGAAGAAGGGGAAGACGAAGGCGACGGGCTTGACCAGATGCGGCGCGGTGCGCGTCAGCAGCAAATCGCGCTCGCGCAGCGCCTCGGCCACGAGCTTGAAGTCGAGCATCTGCAGGTAGCGCAGGCCGCCGTGCATGAGCTTGGAGGACCGCGAGGACGTGCCGTGCGCGAAGTCCTGGGCCTCGACGAGGCCGACGGACATCCCGCGGGTCGCGGCGTCGAACGCGGCACCGGCGCCGGTGACGCCGCCGCCCACGACGAACACGTCGAGCGGGTTTTCGGCGGTGGCGGCCTCGAGCCGGGCGAGGTGCTCGGCGCGGGTCTGGGGGCTCAGCAGAGAGCGGCTGGTGGACGCCACGGAATGCTCCTTCGCATCGGGATCAACCCTCACATGGTGGGCCGACGTGCGACCCGATGCAAGACGGCTGCACGAACGTGCAAAACTGGCGCCATGAGCACCGAGGAGAGGCTCGATGGGGCCTATGAGGCTGCACGGATGTACTACGACGAGGGCTGGACGATGGAGGCCGTCGCCGGGAGCCTCGGCGTCTCGCGCTCGACGGTCTCGAGGCTGCTGCGCGATGCCCGGGATGCGGACATCGTCCGGATCAGCCTGCACCCCCCGGGCGTGCGGCGCGTGGCCGATCAGCAGAGGGCGCTCGAGCGCCGCTTCGGCGTCGACGCCCGCGTGGTGACCGCACAGCCCGGGGGCACCGAGCGCGATCGCCTGCGCCAGACGGCGGCCGTCGCCGCGCACGTCGTCGAGGGGATGCTCGAGCCCGCCATGTCGGTGGGCCTGGCCTGGGGGACGACGATCGCGGCGATGGTGGGCGAGCTGGGTCCGCGCCCCACACCTGGGCTGCAGATCGTCCAGCTCAACGGCGCGATCGACACCGAGGGCTCGGGCCTGACCTACGTCTCGACGGTGCTGGCCCGGGCGGCCTCGGTGTGGGACGCGACCGTCCAGCAGTTCCCGGTGCCCGCCTTCTTCGACTACCCCGCGACCAAGGAGGCGATGTGGCGCGAGCGCTCGGTGCGCCGGGTGCTGGCCGCCCAGCAGCGCTGCGGCCTCGCGGTGTTCGGCGTGGGCGCCTTCGATGCCGAGGTGCCCAGCCACGTCTACGCGGGCAACTACCTGACCGCCGACGACGTGCGCAGCTTGCGCTCCGACGGCGCGGTGGGCGACGTGTGCACGGTGTTCCTGCGCGCCGACGGCACCACCGAGGGGATCCGGATGAACGAGCGCTGCTCCGGGCCGGACCCGCGGGTGCTGTCGCGGATCCCGCGCCGCGTGCTCATCGCCGCGGGGACCCGCAAGGCGGTGCCGCTGCGGGCGGCCCTGCTCGCGGGAGCGGCGACGGACCTGGTGCTCGACGAGGTGACGGCGGCGAGCCTGCTGGCGCTGGGGTGATGGGTCAGGCCCGCACCGGAGCCCGGCGCCGCCAGTACCCGACAAGAGCGACGACGAGCAGCACCGGCCAGGCGAGCAGCGGGAGATAGCAGGCGAGGAGCAGGGCCGTCTGCCCTCCGGACATGGCCGCCGAGGGGGTCCACCCCTCGGTGACGCCGAGCGCCGCGAGCGCGATCGACCCGAGCACCGGCACGAAGATCCCGGCGAGGGCGGCCGCTCCTGCCGCCCCCAGCGCAGTGGGGAGCAGCCGGTGGATCCGCCGACCGCCGAGTCCCGGGATCCACCGCGGGACGCGTTCGCCCCAGGCCATGACCAGCCCCAGGCAGGCGAGGCCGGCGAGGATCTCGGCCGCGTCCAGCGCGAGGACGTACACCACGAGCCCCGGATCCTCGCGGAACGAGGCGGCCTCGGCGAAGCCCAGGTCTGCTCCTGCGAGCATCGCCAGACGCCACAGCACCGACGGCACCGCGCAGGCGAAGGCACCCCAGGCCGCCCATCGGGCCCAGCGCTGCGGCGATCTCCCGACCACGCCCGCCTCAAATAGAGTGCGCGTTCTAGAATGCATGTTCCGGAGCGTAGGTAGGATCGGCCCCGATGTCCAGACCTGCGAAGTTCTCCGCCGATGACCTGCTCGACGCCGCGGCCCGCGCGGTGCTCGACCACGGCCCGCAGGTGTCGGTGGCCGACGTCGGGCGCGCGGCCGGCGCTCCCGTCGGCTCGATCTACCACCGCTTCCGATCCCGGGAAGAGCTCCTGGCATCGCTCTGGGTGCGCTCTATCCGGCGTTTCCACGTCGGCTTCCTCGCGGCACTGCGCCTCCCGGACCCGCAGGCGGCGATCGAGGCGGCCGCACGGCACGTTCCGGCCCACTGCCGCGCGCATCCGGCCGAGGCCCGGGCGATGACCCTGTTCAGCCGGCAGCACCTGCTCCAGGGCGGGCCCGAGAGCATCCGGGCCGCGGTGGAGCACGTGAACGACGACATCGACGGGGCGACCGGGGACCTGTGCGCGCGACGGTACGGGTCCGTCTCCCCCGAGCTGCAGGAGATCCTGGTGATCGCGACCCGGCTGTCGCCGTACGGCCTGGTGCGGGCGTTCATCGGCGCCGACGTGCCCGCGCTCCTGGACGACGCGGCGGCGGTCAGCGCGACGGCGATCGCGACTCTCGGGGACGCGGGATCCGTGCGGTCCTGAGCGACGCGGTCGGGACCTGGCACGTCGCGGGATGGGCCGGTGAGGTCATCGCGCCTGCGTGAGATCCAGCCGCTCGGGGTGGGTGAGGACCTCCGCGTGCGCATCCCCGTCCGCTCCTTTGGCGAGCGCGGTGACCAGCGTGATGCCGAAGGCCTCCGCGGCATCGAGGGCGAGGGAGGTCGCGGGCCCGGTCGCCGCCACGACAGGAGCACCCGCGAGGAATGCGCGTCGGACGACCCCGAATCCGACAGGTCCCGTCAGGACCAGCGCCGCACCGCTCAGCGGGAGCTGCCCTGCGAGCAGGGCCCAGCCGACGAGCTTGTCGACCAGGTTCTCCGGGTGCACGTCCTCGCGCGAGGCCAGGGCCTCGCCCCGCGCGTCCAGCAGGAGCCCGCGGGTCCTCGCCTGGTCATCGGTGCCGGAGGCCAGGAGCGCACGTGCACCGGCGAACAGCACGGCGGGATCCTGCGATGGTGTCGCGCCGAGCGGATCGGGGCGGCGGATCAGGACGTCCGCGATGCTCTGCTCCCCCGTGATCGCCCGTTCCGGGTCCTCGGTCGGCGCGGGCCGGTCCGATGACGCGGAGCGACCTGCGACCTCCGACCCGTCCGGGCCCAGGCCCAGGCCCAGGCCCGGCGACGGGACCACGAATCCTGCGGCGAGGTCGCGCACGGCGACATCGAGCACGTTGTACGTGTTCTGCGCCAAGCCGGTCTCGGCGACGGTGACGGCGCCGTCGCAGTACCGGGCCTCCCCCACGTCCTCGCGGCCGGTGATCGTCCCCGCGGCGAACAGGTGGCCGTGGGCGAGCTCGATGTCGTGACCCGGGGTGCGCAGCAGCGTCTCGAGGTGCATCCCACGCAGTCGCAGGTCCAGCGGTTCCTCGACGGCGGGCCGGCGTCCTCGTCGTCCCGCGTACAGCCGGTCCCCACGGAGACGGACGGTGGTGATGCGCCTGCTGCGGGACTCCCCTGCCATGGGGGCGAGCCTAGTCCGCGATGGGAGGAGCCGAGCGCGAGCCCTCGTGCTGCGAGGGGCGGAGGAAGGTCTCCGGATCCACCGGGCGCGAGCGTCGCGGGAGGGAGGCGACGACCAGCAGGTAGGACTCGGTGACCAGATCACTCAGCAGGGCTTCGTCGACCCGCGCCGCGGGCCCGGAGCCGCGCGCGCCGTCGGCATCGGCATCGGCATCGGCATCGGCATCGGCATCGGCATCGGCCATGATCGAGACCCAGTGGCGCTTGTTCAGGTGATAGCCCTCGATGATCTGCGGATGCATGGCCCGCAGCACCGTGGCATCGGCCGGATCGATCTTGACCGAGATGTGGCCCTCCCCGCGGTCGGCGAGCAGGAGGAACATCTTCCCGGCGACCTTGAAGACGTCCGCGCCCGGCCCGAAGGGCTGCTCGCAGGTGGTTCCGGGAAGCTCCTCGGCCCGTGCGCGGGCCACGCGGTGCAGCGTCTCACCGTCCACGGCGGGGCTCCTGTCGACGGGCACGGGACCGCCCGGACGGGATCGGCCATCCTCCGGAGGGTAGCCCGACGTCGACGGGCACGCACCGCGGCCTCACGGCCCGGTGCGCGCCCGTCGTGCCTCCCGAAGGCGTCGAGAGGTCAGCGCCGCGCGAGCGCCGCCCCGGACTCCGGGTCGAACCAGCGCACGTCCGTGACCACGGGGGCCACCGCGAAGTCCTCGTCGACGGCCACCGGCACCCGACGGTCCAGCCGGACCACCACGCGGGGCACGGTCACGGTCACGCCCGCGGCGAGGTTCTGCACCTCGCCGTAGGCGAAGGACTCCGAACCCAGTGCCTCGACGTTCTGGACCCGCACGTCGAGCGTGCCGGGGGTGCCGGCGGGCTTGACGTCCCACTCCTCGGCACGGATGCCGACGACGACCGACTCCCCCGCCTCGTGCGGGGTATCGAGCACGAGGCCCTCCGCCAGCTCCACTCGTCCCTCGCGGACCGGGACGGTGAACAGGTTCATCGCGGGCGAGCCCATGAAGGTGGCCACGAACAGGTTCACCGGGTCCCGGTAGATCTCCGCCGGGGTCGCGGCCTGCTGGAGCTTCCCGTCGGCGAGCACCGCGACGCGGTGGCCCATCGTCATCGCCTCGACCTGGTCGTGCGTGACGTAGACCGTGGTCGTGCCCAGGCGCCGCTGGAGATCGGAGATCTCCCCGCGGGTCGACACCCGCAGCTTGGCGTCGAGATTCGACAGCGGCTCGTCCATGCAGAACACGGCGGGACGCCGCACGATCGCCCGGCCCATCGCGACCCGCTGCCGCTGCCCGCCCGAGAGGGCCTTGGGCTTGCGCTCCAGGAGCCCGTCCAGGTGCAGGATCCGCGCGGCCTCCTCGACCCTGCGGGCGATCTCGTCCTTGGGGCTCTTGAGGTTGGTCAGCGCGAACGCCATGTTCTGGCGCACCGACATGTTCGGGTACAGCGCGTAGGACTGGAACACCATCGCGACGTCCCGGTCCTGCGGGGAGGTGCGCGAGACGTCCGCGTCGCCGATCCGGATCGAGCCCGACGTGACGTTCTCGAGACCGGCGAGCATGCGCAGGGCCGTGGACTTGCCGGAGCCGGACGGGCCGACGAGGACCAGGAACTCCCCGTCGGTCACGTCCAGGTCCAGGGAGTCCACGGACGGCGCGTCGTTGCCCGGGTAGACGAGGGTCGCGCCGTCGTAGGTCACCGATGCCATGCGTCGATCACTTCGCCTTCTTGGCGAGCTCGGCCAGCTTGGGCTCCATCCAGGTCTGCACCTCGCCGAACACCGAGGCCACGTCGCCGCCCTGGATGATCTTGTCCCACGCCCCGCCGATCTCCTTGCCGCCGCCGGCGACGAACACCCGGGCGAAGTCCTGGGAGTGGGTGTGGGGCAGCTGGTCCAGCGCGGTCTGGGCCTGCGGGGTCTTCTCGAGGTAGGCCTTCATGGTGTCCGACTCCAGCGCCGCCGTCTGGACGGGCATGTAGCCGGTGCCCTCGGCGAACGTCGCGGTGGACTCGGCGCTCGTGAGGAAGCCGATGGCCTTGAGCGCGTTGACCTTGCGCTCCTCGGAGATCCCGGCGGGGATCGCGAGGCCGGCGCCGCCGGTGGGGCAGGCCTTGCCCTCGGGGCCGGGGAGGAAGGCGGTGCCCACCTCGAACTTGCCGGCCGAGCCGTCGAGGATGCCCTTGAGGGAGCCGGTGGACTCGATCATCGCGGCGGCCTGGCCGGAGCTGAAGACCGGAGCCGGATCGGTCGAGACGTCGTACAGGCCCGTCTTCTTGAAGTTCTGCAGCAGGGTCGCGGCCTCGATCGTCGCGGGGTCGGTGAACTTCGCGGTGTACTGATCGGAGTACGCGCCGCCCTTGGACCACAGCAGCCCCTGGGCGATCCAGTCGAGGTAGCCCACGCCGTCACCGGTCACGAAGGACAGGGGCGCGCCCGCGTCCTTGAGCGGCTGGGCCCACTCGACGAGCTGGTCCCAGGACTCCGGGCCGTTGTCGGGCAGGCCGGCCTTGGACCACATGTCCTTGTTGTAGTAGAAGAGCGGCGTGGAGCGCGAGTACGGCAGCGCGTAGTGCTTGCCGCCGAAGGCGTAGTCCTCGTACAGGGGCTTGACGTAGTCCTCGGCCTTGACACCGGCCTTGTCGAAGAGGTCCTCGAGCGGGGTGATCTGCTCATTGAGGGCGAAGTTGAACCAGGTGACGTCCGAGACCACGACGATGTCGGGCAGCTGGCCGCCGGAGAGCGCGGCGTTGAACTTCTGCTGCACCTCCTCGTAGTTCTGCCCGCCGTCGACCAGCGTGATCGTCACGCCGTCGCTCTGCTTCTCGAAGTTCTTGATGAGCTGGGTCTCGAGGTCCTTGGAGGAACCCGGGTGGTTGGACCAGAACTGGAGCTTCTTGGCGTCGCCGCCCTGCTCGGAGGTGCCGCCTGTGCCGGCGCACGCGGCGAGGCCCGCGCTCCCGGCGAGGGCTGCGGTCAGGCCCAGGAGGCTGCGGCGGGTGAGGGGGGTGCGGACGGTCATGAGGATCTCCTTGCGAGACGGATGGTGCGGGACGGACGGGGGGACGTGGAGGGGGTTCTGCGGGCGGAGGTCATCCCTTGACCGCCCCGGAGGTGAGGCCCTTGATCATCGGGCGCTGCAGGATCAGGAAGACGATGAGGATCGGCAGCATCGTGATGATGGTGCCGGCCATGATCGGGCCCCAGTTCGAGACGCCCTCGTTGTTCTGCAGGAGCGTCAGGCCGATGGGCAGCGGCGCGGTGCCGGCCTGGTCGGACATGAGGAACGGCCACAGGTACTCGTTCCACTCGTTGACGAGCGTGATGAGCACGAAGGCGATGAGGGTGGGCCAGCTCATGGGCAGGACCACGCGGAACAGGGTCCGCATGGGTCCGGCGGCGTCCATGCGGGCGGCCTCGATGATCTCGGTGGGCAGGCTCAGGAAGTGGTTGCGCATGAGGAACGTCCCGAAGGCCACGCCCGCCAGCGGCACGATGATGCCCACGAAGGTGTTGCGCAGACCGGCCTGGGCGATGATCGCGTAGTTCGAGATGACCGTGATCTGGTTGGGGATCATGAGCGCGGCGACGATCACCACGAACAGCACCGAGCGCAGGCGCCGCGGGACGTCGGAGAACACCAGCGCGTAAGCGCTCATGACGCCCAGGACCACCTTGATGAGGGTCAGCGACCCGGCGATGATCAGCGAGTTGTGCAGGTAGGTCGCGAAGGGGATGTCCGTGAACAGCGTCGCGTAGTTGTCCAGCGTGATCGGCCGTGGGATCCAGGTGGCCGGCAGCGTGTAGATGTCGCCCTGGGTCTTGAAGCTCGCGATGAGGATCCACGCCAGCGGCACGACGACGACGGCGAGGGCCACGAGCATGCCGGCATAGCCGAGCACCTGGCGCAGGATCGAGGGACGCGTGGTCATCGGGTCCTCCCGGAGTCCATGGCGCGCACCTGGATCAGGGTGATGAGCAGGAGCACCACGAACATCACCGTGGCGACCGTGGCTCCGTACCCGGCGCGCTGGTTGACGAAGGTCTCCTGGTAGACCTGGAAGATCATCGTGGTGGTGCCGTCGCCCTGGGGTCCGCCGCGGGTCATCACGTTGATGATGTCGAAGACCTGCAGGGAGTTGAGCATGACGGTGATCGACAGGAAGAACGTGGTGGGCCGCAGCTGCGGCAGGGTCACCTTGCGGAAAGCCGTCCAGGTCGAGGCGTGGTCGATCGCGGCGGCCTCGGCGAGGTCCTGGCGGGTGCCCTGGAGGGCCGCGAGGTAGATGACGAAGCTGTACCCGACGTTCTTCCACATGTACGTCACGGTGATCATGAACAGCGCCCACCCGGGCGCCTGGTAGAAGTCCGGGGTGCCGACGCCGATCCGGTCCAGCAGGTCGTGGATCATCCCGAACCGCGGGTCGAACACGAACTGGAAGGCGATGCCGACGGCCGCGCCCGAGAGCACGAAGGGCGCGAAGATCGCCGAGCGCACCAGGTTGCGGCCGCGGAGCTTCTGGTCCAGCAGCAGCGCCAGCACCAGGCCCAGCCCCATCGACCCCGCGACCACTGCGACCGTGAAGATCACCGTGTTCGAGACGATCTGCCAGGTGCCCGAGGACGTGAACCACTCGACGTAGTTGTCCAGGCCGATGAAGGTCGCCGTGGGGCTGGAGATGTTCCAGTCGAAGAACGACAGCCGGATGTTGTCCAGCAGCGGCCGGTACGTGAAGACGGCCAGCAGCATGAGGTTGGGCAGGAGGAGCGCGAGGAACAGAGCCCAGTGCTTGGCGCGCGCGCCACCCGAGGTGCTCGTCCGCGCGGGCAGCCGCGAGGCCCTGCTCGCGGGAGCCCCCGCCGCGGGCGGGCTCGGCGCCGGGGTCGGATCGGTGGTGGTCACGAGGAGCGACGGTAGGAGCGCTCCGGGAACGGGCTGGGTGACGATGTTGAACGGGAGGTGACCACTCGGCGGCGAGGAGCCTGCACACCTCCCGCGCAGGCACGGGGTGTGAGGCACCTCTCGCGGCCTATGCTGTGCGCAGTCCGGCCGCGTCGAGCGGCCGCAGCCCCGGAGGTGCTCCCATGACCGATTCCGCGCACGAGAACCCCGACGGGACCCCGGAGGCCGAGCGCTTCACGGGCGGACGACCCGTCCACTTCGAGATCCAGGCCGAGGACGTCCCGCGCGCCGCCGCCTTCTACGCCGCGGCCTTCGGCTGGGAGGGCAGGACTGGTCGGAGTACGCCGGCACCCCGTACATCGGCCTGCGCACCGGCCAGGGCGAGGGCATCGACGGTGCGATCGTGCTGCGCCCGGGACCGAATCCCGCGCCGGGCGGTGCTGACGATCGGCGTCGCGGACTACTCCGCCGCGGAGCGGGCGATCCTGGCCGCAGGCGGCGCGGAGGCCCTGGCGAAGTTCGCCCTGCCCGGCATGGCCTGGCAAGGCTACTACCTGGACTCCGAGAACAACGTCTTCGGGATCCACCAGCCGGATCCCGAGGCCGCCTGATGGCAGTCTCCCCACCGCTGCGGACGGGCGTGGGCCGCAGGCCGATCGTGGTCACCGAGCTCATCACCGTCGACGGCGTCATCGAGGCCCCGGGCGGCGGCGATCACCCGCACGCGGGCTGGACCTTCTGGGACGTGGAGTTCGTGCCCGAGGCCTACGACATCAAGGGCCGCGAGCAGCTCGAGGCGACCGCCCTGCTGCTGGGACGCGTCTCCTTCGAGGAGTTCGCGCCGGTGTGGCCCTCGATGGAGGACCAGTTCGCGCACTACAACGCCCTGCCCAAGTACGTCGTGAGCACGACCCTCGAGGACGCCGCCGTGGAGGCGACCGCCTGGGGCCACTGCCACCGTCTGCCCTCGCTCGACGCCGTGCGGGAGCTCAAGGAGACCGAGGGCGGGCCGATCATCGTCCACGGCTCCGGGACCCTCGCGCGGTCCCTCGCGGCGAGGGGCCTCGTGGACCGCTACCACCTGCTGACGTTCCCGCTGCTGCTGGGCGCCGGGAAGCGGCTGTTCGCCGAGGACGGGGACCGCTTCACCCGGCTGGACCTCGTCGAGGACGCGACGTACTCCAACGGCGTGCGCCTGCTGGTGCTGGACGTCGTGCCGGCCGCCGCGACCTCCTGAGAGGACGGCGGCTCAGGACCCGCGACGCCGCTGCGCCGATCTGCACGGCCCCGGCGAGATGGAGCCCTCCGCGACCCATTGGTCCCGGAGGGCTCCGTCGTGCCGGTCGGGACGCCTCGACGTCCGGGACCGGGCCGCGGCTCGGGGCGGCGTCAGGGATTCGTGACCGCCGCGGCCAGCAGGTTCAGCGACTCGTCGAGCTGATCGGCGGAGACCAACGGGAAGATCGGGAGGAGCTTGGGGTCGGTGACCTTGGACCAGTCGTAGGTCAGGGAGACCTCGGTGTGGTCGGCGTCCTCGGCCTTGAGCGTGTACAGCCATTCCCAGCCGCCGGGCTCGTCCTTGGACTCCTCCTGCGCGGGCTTCCAGCCCACCATCTTGTTCTCGTCGTACGCGGTGACGTGGTTGTACATGCGGTACTCCCCGCCCATGTGCTCGCCCTCCATGTTCATGACGAACACGTCTCCCACGCCCTGGATGCGCTGGGACTTCTCGTCGGCGCGGACGAAGCCCGAGCCGTCGAACTCCTGGTGGCGGCGCGGGAGGGTGAGGAGGTCGAAGATGTCCTTGGCGGACGCGTCGATGACGCGGCTGACGGTGATCGAGGTCTCTGTGGTGGTCATGCCTCCACCGTGCCACACCGACCCTGAGGAGTCAGGGGAGTCGACCGAGCTGTCGGTCGTCGGCGACCGTCACAGCGGCGAGACGACGACCTCGGCGATTGTGCGCGGCGCGTGCCCGGTGACCTCCCGGACGTCCTGGCTCACGACGTCCAGGGCACCCGAGCCGATCGCCGTGTAGGTGGAGATCCACGCGTCGAGCTGCCAGGGCTGGGGATCGTACTGCGCGCGGGAGGCGCGGGCCTCCGGGATCGTCTCGTCGACGTACCGGAACTCCTCGCCGAGTGCGGCCATCATGATCTGCGCCGCCTCCGGGAAGGTCACGGCCACGGGACCGGTGAGCTCGAGAGCCCGACCCGACCACGGCGCGGGATCGGCGAGCACGCGCGCGGCGACCTCGGCGACGTCCTCACGTGCCACGAAGGCGCAGCGCCCCTCCCCCGCCGGTCCGCGGATGGTCCGGTCCGGGCCGGCGAAGTCCAGCAGGACGTCGGCGTAGAAGCTGTCCCGCAGGAAGGTCCAGGCAGGTCCCGCCGCACGGATCGCGTCCTCGGTGGCGCCGTGGTCGCGGGCCAGCGTGAACTCCGCCTGGGCGGAGGCACCGAGGAACGAGGTGTAGACGATGTGCCCCACCCCTGCCTGCGCGGCGGCTCGCACCGCCGTCCGGTGCTGCTCGAGGCGGTCCGGGGCCTCCGCGGCGGAGACGAGCAGCAGCACGTCCACCCCCGCGAACGCCCTCTCGCACGCCGCGCCGTCCGCGAAGGTCGCCTCGGCCACCTCGGTGCCGGGGATCCCCGGCGCCCGCGAGGCGTCCCGCGCGATGAGACGCAGGGTGGGTGCGTCGCCGCCCGCCGGGGGCGTGGCCCCGGCGAGCAGCGCGGCGACGCGACGGCCGATCCGGCCCGTCGCGCCGGTGATCCCGATGACCGTCACACGAGCCCCTTCTCGGTGAGCCAGGCCTTGGCGATGTCCGCGGACTTCTTCTGCTCGTCGACGCTCTGGGTGTTCAGGGCGATGAGGTCCTTCGTGGTCAGCGCGTCGGTGACCTTCTTGATCGAGGCCTTGACCGTGTCGTCGGCCCGCTTCGAGACGATCGGCACCACGTTCTGCGGGAGCACGAGGGCCTTGGGATCCTCGAGCGTCACGAACCCGTTCTTGGCGATCGAGGGATCCGCGGAGTAGATGTCGGCCAGCTGCACGCTGCCGTCGGTCAGCGCCTTGACCGTGAGGGGGCCGCCGCTGTCCTCCACGGGGACCAGCTCGACGTCGGCGCCGTACTCCTTCTTCAGGCCCTCCGGGCCGTAGGGGCGGGTCTGGAACTCGCTGTTGGCGGCGACCTTGAGCCCGGAGATCCCCGCGAGGTCCGCGAGGCTCTTCAGGGAGTTCTGCTCGGCGAACTCCTTGGTCGTGTTGTAGGAGTCCTGATCGGTCGCCGCCGCGAAGGGCAGGGCCGTCAGACCGGAGGGCAGTGCGGAGGCGAGCTCCTCGGCGACCGCGGCCGAGTCGCCGGTGCCGGCGTTCTTGTCGAGGTACTGCAGGAGGTTGCCCGTGTACTCCGGGAAGATGTCGACCGCGCCGGACTCGAGCTCGGGGAGGTAGACCTCGCGCTGGCCGATCTGGTACTCGCGCTTGACCTCGGTGCCGTCCTTCTCGATGACCTGCGCGAACAGCTCCGCGATGATCTCGTTGGAGTAGTAGGCCTGGGAGCCGACGACGAGGGCGCCCGTCGCGGCGCCGCCGTCGGAGGAGCTGGCGGACTCCTTGGCCAGCGGGTCCTCGCTCGAGCAGGCAGCGAGCGCGGCGGCGGTCGAGCCGATGCCGAGCAGGCCCAGGGCGCTGCGACGGCTCAGGGGGGTGCGGGGTGCGTTCATGAGAGGTCCTTCCGGGGGTGGTCGTGCGGGGTGCGGACGGTGAGGTTCAGGCGGTGGTCCCGCCGCGCGGGGCGACGATCCGCTGGACGAGCAGGAGGACGACCTCCAGGACGATCGCGAGGCCGATCACGAGGATCGACCCGGCGAGCATCTGGGCGTAGTCCTGGGTCTTCAGGCCCAGGAAGATGTAGCGGCCGAGGCCGCCGTTGCCGATGTACGCGGCGAGCATGGCGGTGGCCACGACCTGCAGGGTCGCTGAGCGCAGCCCCGAGATGAGCAGCGGTGCGCCCAGCGGGATCTCGACGCGGGTGAGGATCTGCCATGCGGTCATGCCCTGGGCGCGGGCGGCGTCCACGGTGCGCGGATCCACGGACTCGCACGCCGAGTACGCGCCGGCCAGCAGGGAGGGGATCGCGAGGATCACGAAGGCCAGCACGGGCGCCACGAGGCCGATCCCCAGCAGCAGCCCGAACAGGGTCACGAGGCCCAGGGTGGGCAGGGCGCGGGCGGCACCGGAGGCGGCGACCGCGAAGCCGCGGCCCTTGCGGGTGTGCCCCACCAGCAACCCCAGCGGGATGGCGATGACCGCGGCGATGCCCACGCCGATCAGCGTGTAGCCGAGGTGCTCGAGCAGCCGGGCGGGGATCCCGTCGGGGCCGCTCCAGCGGTAGGGGTCCGCGATCCACGCGAAGGCCTCGAGGAACTGGTTCATCGGGTCACCTGCCCCTCAGCGGCGGCCGGAGCCGCGGTGGCGGTCTGCTCCGGGGCGGGCCCGGACGCCGCCGCATGCCGGTGGGCGCGCCCACCCCCGCTCCGCGTGGCCGAGGCGCGGTTCCAGGGCATCAGCACCCGACCCAGCAGCACCAGCAGCTGGTCCAGCACGATCGCCAGCACCGCGGTGAGCACGATCCCGGTGACGATCTCCGCGATGATCCCGCGCTGGAAGCCGTCGATGAAGAGGGCGCCGAGGCTCGGGATGCCCAGGACGCCGCCGACGGTGACGAGGGAGACCGTGGACACCGCGACCACGCGCAGCCCGGCCAGCAGCACCGGACCCGCGAGCGGGAGCTCGACCTGCCAGAACCTCGCGAAGGGAGCGAACCCCTGCGCGGTCGCGGACTGCAGAGGGTCACGGCTCACGCTGCGGAAGGCCCCGATCGCACTGGGCACCATGAGCGCGAGACCGTACAGGGTCAGCGCGACGATGATGTTGGCGGTGCTGCGGATGCCCGTGCCCAGCACGAGCGGCAGGACGATGAACAGCGGCAGCGAGGGCACGGCGTACAGCAGCCCCGAGGCGATGCCCACGGTGCCCCGTACCCAGGCGATGCCGCCGACCAGCTTGGCCAGCGGCACGGCCAGCACGAACGACAGCACGATCGGCGGCAGCGCCTGCAGGAGATGGGCGAGCAGCTGCTCGGAGATCGTGTCGAGGTTGCCGAGGACCCAGGTCATCGGGGGTCGCCGCCCGCAGTGCCGCGCACGGGCGCGGCCTCGTCGAGCACACCGATGGCGTGCCCGGAGCCGTCGACCACGACGGGCGTGCCCTCGACGGTCTCGATGTGCAGGGAACGCTTGCCGCTCGCGGTGCCGATGAAGCTCTCGACGAAGGAGTCGGCGGGATTCGCGACGATCTCCTGGGGCGTGCCGGCCTGGGCGATCTCCCCGCCGGGCTTGAGCACGACGACCTGGTCCCCCAGCAGGAAGGCCTCGTCGATGTCGTGGGTGACGAACAGGATGGTCTTGCCGAGGTCCTTCTGGAGCCGCAGCAGCTCGGACTGGAGCTCGGCGCGGACGATCGGGTCGACGGCGCCGAAGGGCTCGTCCATGAGCAGGATGTTGGGGTCCGAGGCCAGGGCTCGGGCCACGCCCACCCGCTGCTGCTGGCCGCCGGAGAGCTGCGAGGGGTAGCGGGACCCGAGGTCGCGACTCAGCCCCACCATCTCCAGGAGGTCCAGGGCGTGCGCCCGCGCCTCCCGCTTGGGGGTGCCGGTGAGCACCGGGACGGTCGCGACGTTGTCCACGACGGTGCGGTGCGGCAGCAGACCGCTGGACTGCATGACGTAGCCGATGCGACGTCGGAGCTTGACAGGGTCCACCCGGGCGACGTCCTCGTCGTCGATGAGCACGCGGCCGCGGGTGGGGTCCACCATGCGGTTGACCATGCGCAGCAGGGTGGTCTTGCCCGAGCCGCTGGTCCCGACGAGCACGACGCTCGCGTGGGAGTCGATCGTGTAGGAGAAGTCCTCGACGGCGGTCGAGCCGCCCGGGTAGGACTTGCCCACCTCTTCGAAACGGATCACGCGGGAACTCCTGCCTGCACGGCATGGGCCGTGCCCCTCGTCGACGGGTGCGGCCACCCTACGCGACCGGTCCGACGAACCGACATCAGCTCCGCTTGGGCCGTTCATCACCGGTCACAGGGCGTCGCGCCCGGGCCCGGCGCAGCAGCTCCGTGTGGATCGTGGCGTCCCCCGTGAGCTCGGGGTGGAAGGCGATCCCCAGCACGTCTCCGCGGGAGACGGCGACGATCGGCGCCTCGACATCGTCCTGACCTGCACCGCGACGCGCGATGATCTCGACGCCGGGCCCCACCTCGAGCACCTCGGGCGCACGGATGTACGCCGCCCGGACGGTTCCCAGGGCCGTCGTGACCTCCTCCTCGCTCGAGACGATCTGCGGGCCGAAGGCGTTGCGACGCACGGTCACGTCGAGCCCGCCGATGGTCTGCTGGCCGGGTCCCGGATCGACCAGGCGGTCGGCCAGCAGGATCAGGCCCGCACAGGTCCCCAGGACGGGCAGCCCGTCCTCGACGGCCGCGCGCACCGGCTGGGCCAGCGACAGGATCCGGGTGAGGCGGTCGATGACGGTCGACTCGCCGCCGGGCAGCACGAGCGCCTCGATGTCCGCCAGCTGGGAGGCGCGGCGCACGGGCACCACGTCGGCGCCGAGGCGCTCGAGCAGCTGCACGTGCTCGCGCACCCCGCCCTGGACGGCGAGGACGCCCACGCGGACGGGACGGTCGTCCCCGGCGCCAGGGGTCCTCACGGCATCGTTCCCCGTGGCGGGGCCGTCGGTGGTCACCATCCGCGCTCGGCCAGACGGTGCGGCGCGGGCAGGTCCGCGACGGAGATCCCGACCATCGCCGGGCCCAGGCCCCGCGAGGCGTCCGCGATCGCGGCCGGGTCGTCGAAGGAGGCGGTCGCGGCGACGATCGCGGCGGCGCGGCGGGCGGGGTCCCCGGTGGTGAAGATCCCGGAGCCCACGAACACGCCGTCGGCGCCGAGCTGCATCATGAAGGCGGCGTCGGCGGGGGTCGCGATGCCTCCGGCGGTGAAGAGCACCACGGGCAGTTCGCCGTGCTCGGCCACCTCGCGGACCAGCTCGTAGGGGGCCTGCAGCTCCTTGGCGGCGACGTACAGCTCCTCGGGCGCCTCCTTCGCGAGCGCGGTGAGCTCGGTGATCTGCCGGTTGATGGTGCGCAGGTGACGGGTGGCCTCGGAGACGTCCCCGGTGCCCGCCTCGCCCTTGGAGCGGATCATCGCGGCGCCCTCGTTGATGCGGCGCAGGGCCTCGCCGAGGTTCGTGGCACCGCACACGAAGGGCACCGTGAAGCGTCGCTTGTCGATGTGGTGGGCGTGGTCGGCGGGACTCAGCACCTCGGACTCGTCGATGTAGTCGACCCCCAGGTGCTCGAGCACCTGGGCCTCGACCTGATGGCCGATCCGGGCCTTGGCCATGACGGGGATCGACACGGTCGCGATGATCTCCTCGATGAGGGCCGGGTCGCTCATGCGCGCCACGCCGCCCGTCGCGCGGATGTCGGCGGGGACCCGCTCGAGCGCCATCACGGCCACGGCGCCGGCGTCCTCGGCGATCCGGGCCTGCTCGGCGGTGACGACGTCCATGATGACGCCGCCCTTGAGCATGTCGGCCAGGCCGCGCTGGACGAGGGTCCCCCCGGTGCGACCGCCATCGGAGGCGGTGACGACGGAGGGCACGGGGGTCTCGGGAGAGGTCATGCGGACCATCCTGCGCGCTGCCAATGGTTCATGGGAAGCTCCATTGACGGCCACTTCAGATGGACCATTCGCAGTGGCCGCCCGCGCCGCATCGTCCAGGAGCCCGGAGGCACGCCATCGTCCGCACCGCTCGCAGCGTCACGCTGCCGCTGAACCCCCAGGAGGGCTCGGGGCCCCTGCCCTCGCGCCTGGCCTCCCAGGTCAGGAGCCTCGTGGCCGATGGCACCCTGCGGCCCGGCGAGCCCGTCCCCTCCACCCGGGCTCTCGCCCAGTCCCTCGGAGTGGCCCGGGGCAGCGTCGTCGCCGCCTTCGAGCAGCTGGTCGCCGAGGGCTATCTGCGCTCGCGGACGGGTGACGGCACGGTCGTGGACCCGGACCTGTCCCTGCCCGTGCCCCGTCCGGCCCCGAGGGATCTCCGGTCACCGTGCGTGCCGGGAGCACATGGTGCCTCCGGTGCGCGGCGGGCCGCAGCCCTGTCCGCGGAGGCCCCGCACCCCGTGCTCGATCTGCGACCGGGCACGGTCGTCGCCCCGGACCTGCCGGATCCCGCCTGGCGAGCCGCCTGGCGCGAGGCCGCCGCCCGCACGCCCTCGCCCCGCTCGGCGCCGGAGGGCGACCCGGCGCTCCGGGCGGCGCTCGCGGACCGGCTGCGGCGCGTGCGTGCGGTGCAGGTCGACCCGGAGCGCGTGGTGGTCACGGCCGGGGCCCGCGACGGACTGCGCCTCGTGCTCACCGCGCTCGCCGCGGATCGGGGGCGCCCGCTCGCGGTGGCCTTCGAGGAGCCCGGCTATCCGAGCCTGCGACAGGTGCCCGAGCTGCTGGGGCACCGGGTGCTCGCGGCCCCGGCCGACGCCTCCGGCGTGGATCCGTCACGGATCCCGGCGGGGATCGACGTGCTCGTCGTGACGCCCTCGCACCAGTACCCCCTCGGCGGCTCCCTGCCGCTGGCCCGACGGCTGGAGATCCTCGATCGCGCCGTGACCGAGGGGTTCCTCGTGGTCGAGGACGAGCACACGGCCGAGTGGCGCTGGGACGGCGCCCCGCTCCCGGCGCTCGCGGGCCTCGACGCCCGGGGGGAGCGGGTGGTCCTGCTGGGCAGCGCGTCCTCGCTGCTGACCCCCGCGGTCGCGATCGGCCACATCACCGTGCCCGAGCCGTTGCGCGCACCCGTGCGGCACGCCCGGGCGGTGCTCGGCGCGAGCAGCGGCGAGGTCGCCCAGCGTGCCCTCGCGGGCTACCTCGACCGCGGAGGCCTCGAACGGCACCTGCTGAGGGCCCGCGCCGCCCACCGGCGACGACTGGACCGGCTGCGGGGGCGGCTCGCGGACGCTCCGGGCATCCGTCTCCAGGAGGTCCCGGGCGGGCTCGCCGCGATCGCGCTGACCGAGCGCCCCGAGGAGGAGGTGCTGGCGAGGTCGCTCGAGCGCGGCGTGCGGGTGGGCTCGCTCGCGCGGTACTGGTCCGGCGGGTCCCCGCGTCCCGGGGTGGTGATCGGCTTCGGCGGGAGCGACGAGGACACCGAGGCCGGGGCGGCTCTCCTGGCCGAGGCCGCCGCGCCCTGAGGCCCGGCGAGCGGATCCGTGGGGCGCCATGCCCGACGGACCCGCGCTGCCCGAAGGATCCACCCTGATCGTGGGCCCCGCTGCGGCCATGGGACCCGCAGTGCACGGTGGACCCGCGGCGGTCGGCGCGCGGCCGAGGTCCGCTGCGCCGTCAGCTCGCGACGCGCGAGCCCTGGGCCCCGGCGTCGCCGGCGCGGGAGGCCGCCCAGGCCTGCTCCCCGGCGAGCTGTGCGGGGGCCGGCACGAAGTCGGCGCGCGGCGCGTGGTGACGCACGTCGAGCGTGCCGCGGGCGATGGTGATCGCCTCGCCCTGGCGGATCGAGGTGAAGCCGGCCTGAGGGTAGCCGGTCGAGCTCACGAGCACCCGGCCCGTCGCCTCGTCGGCGCGGAACCGGAGGTCGTAGGTCTCCCACGGGGCGTCCGGGCGCAGCTGGTCGGGGTCCGAGTGGGCGTAGGCCACGAGCTCGTGCGGCGTGGTCAGCAGGCAGTTGAGCCCCTCGGGGATGCGTCCGCCGCGCTCGGTCACCAGGCGGTGCACGTCCATCGCGGCGCGCTGGACGGCCTCGGCCCAGCCGTGCTCGCGGGCATGGACCGTGATGAGGGAGAAGTAGAGCTCGGAGTCGGTGGTGCCCTCGACCGGGCGGCCGCCCAGGCTCAGCACGTGCTCGCGGAAGCCCTCGGGCATGTCGAACTGCCCGTTGTGGGAGAAGGTGACGTCCCCCTCGACGAAGGGATGGGTGTTCTCGAGGGTCAGGACCAGGCCCTCGCTGGCGCGGCGCAGATGCACCACCGTGAGGTCGCCGTCGGCCTCGGCCACGGCCTCGCCGTACGCGGTCGAGGCGCGGGCGGTGTCGATGCCCTTGCGCACCCGGGGGCCGCCCGCGGGGGCGCTCCCGCCGTAGGAGGCGACGCCCCAGCCGTCCTTGTGCCGCTCCGAGAGCGCCGTGAACAGCGGCAGCTCCTCGGGGACGGCCTCGACGAGGGGGGCGGCGGAACGGGTGACGACACCGAGCAGGCGGCACATGCGCGAGGACCAGCTTTCCGGGAGGGGACGACGACGGGGAGCGGCGCGGCACGTCGGCGGGCCGCCCACCACGCTACGCCGCGGGCCGCAGCCGTGCGATGACGTCCGCCACATGCGCCGGGGACGCGCGACCGGCCCGGCAGGCGCACCGGGGCGGACGCCGCGATACGGGAGCGAGTCCCGGTCCGGAGCTCTCAGACGGCGCGGGCGCGCGGGGCACCGGCCCGGCGGCGCATCCGCTTCTCGAGCACGATCGCGAGGCGCGTCAGCAGGAAGTTCAGCACGATGTAGACCACCGAGACGATGACGTAGGTCTGGAGCAGCAGCCGGGTGAACCCGACGAGGTTCTTGCCCTGGAACTGCAGCTCGTTGTAGCTCACCACGAAGCCCAGGGTCGAGTCCTTGAGCAGGCTCACCAGGGCCAGCACCAGGCTGGGCAGCACCAGGCGGATCGCCTGCGGCAGGATCACCGCGCGCAGGATCTGCTTGCGCGAGAGGCCGATGGCCTCGGCCGCCTCCCACTGCCCGCGGTCCACGGCCTTGATCCCGGCGCGGAACACCTCGGCGGTGGTCGCCGAGCTCACCAGGATCATCGGGATCACCAGCATCCAGAAGCGCGGCAGGGTGATCCCGATCGCCGGCCCCGGCAGCGCGAGCAGGAAGAAGTAGACGACCAGCAGCAGCGGGACGGCGCGGAAGAACTCGATCCATCCCGTCACCAGCCAGCTCAGGATCGGCACGGAGGACAGCCGTCCGAGGGCCAGCAGCAGCGCGAGGGGGAACGCGAACACGGCCGCGACGGCGGTGGCGGTCAGGGTCCCCACGAGCCCGCGCCCCAGGAAGACGATGTAGTCGCCCTGCAGGAACGGCACCCACCGGCTCACGTCGAGCTGGCCGCGGCTGCGCAGCTGCAGCACCGCGAGGGTCACGATCCCGAGGATCACCAGCACGCTCAGGATCGAGATGATCGCGATCCGGCGGCGGCCCCGCGGCCCGGGCGCGTCGAAGAGGACGGCGGTCGCGGTGTCGGTGCGGGCGCTCATGCCTGGGCCCCTGCCGCGACGCTCGGCCGACGGGTGCGGCGCGAGGTCGACGAGACGGCTTTCTCGATCCGGCCGCCCGCGAGGGCGACGAGCAGGGCGAGGACGACGTAGACGGCCGCGGCGATGACGAACATGATCACGGCCTCGGCGTACTGGGTGTTCAGCTGCTGGGTGACGTAGGTCAGCTCCGCCACCGCGATCGCGGCGCACAGCGAGCTGCCGATGGTCGTGCCGATGAAGACGTTGACCAGGGGCTGGACCATCGTGCGGAACGCCTGGGGCAGCACCACGAACCGCAGCACCCCGGTGAAGCCCAGGCCGATGGACCGTGCGGCCTCGGCATGGCCCACGGGCACGGTGTTGATACCCGAGCGGATGTTCTCGCAGACGAACGCCGCGCTGGACAGCGCCAGGCCCAGCACTCCGGTCCAGAACAGCGGCAGCAGCAGTCCGGCGTCCGGCATGCCGAAGGCCAGCAGCACCAGGAGGCTCAGGAGCGGGATGTTGCGGAAGATCTCGACGTAGAGCGTGGCCACCCAGCGCAGCGGAGGGATGGGGCTGACGCGGCAGACGGCGAGCACGGTGCCCAGCACGAGCGCGGCCGCGTAGCCGAGCACGGACAGCGCGATGGTGATGCCGATGCCGCTGAGCAGCAGCGGCAGGTTGTCGCGGACGATCTCTGCCCCGCGGGCGAGGAACTCCATGGCGCACTCCTGGGGTCGGTGACGCGGCCGGGCACCCGCCGCGCCGGGCGACGGGTGCCCGCGGGCTCAGGCGGTGGGCAGGTCGCCCGGGGTGGGCGGCGTGGGCGCCGCGCCCTCGATGACGGTCCCGATGGTCGCGTCGTACAGCTTCTTCCAGGTGCCGTCCTCCTCGATCGCGGTGAGGAAGGCGTTGACGAAGTCGAGGGCGCCGCTGTCCTTGGGCAGTCCGATGCCGTAGGGGTCCTCCGTGAACGGCTTGCCGACCACGGTGACCGTGGGGTCGGCCTTGGAGTTGCCCAGCAGGACGCCCTGGTCCAGGACGTAGGCGTCGAACCGTCCTTGCTTGAGGCCGGTCACGCAGGACTCGTTGTCGGGGAGCTGCTGGACCGACGCGGGGTCCTTGACGTTCTCCTCGATCGCGGTGATGCCGGTCGAGTTGGACTGCGTCACGAGCTTCTTGCCCGTGAGGTCCGCGACGTCGGTGATGGAGTCCTTGTCCTCGGTGCGCACCTGGATCGAGGTGCCGGAGAGGTAGTAGGGGCCGGCGAAGTCGATCTTCTCGAGCCGCGGGGCGGTGATCGAGTAGGTCGCGATGACGGTGTCGACGGTGCCGTTGACGAGCATCGTCTCGCGGGTGTCGACCGTGGTGTCGATGTAGTCGATCTTGTCGGTCGAGTCCTTGCCGAGGATGTACTGGGCCAGCAGCTGGGTGAGCCCGCCGTCGAAGCCGGTGACCTTCCCGGTGGAGGGGTCCTGAAGGGAGAAGACCTGGTTGACGATCGTGCCGCCGCGGGTGAGCTTCCCGGCGTCCTTGACCTTCTGGGCCCACGCGCTCGCGGCGATGTCGGCATCGGCGGCCACCGGTCCGGCGGCGATGATCGCGTCGAAGTCCGCCCCCGAGGCGGCGCTCTCGGATCCCCCCGGGGCGGCGGGGGCGTCGGAGCCGCTGTCGGTGCAGGCGGCGAGGGCTGCGCCGACCGGCAGCAGGGCGGCGGCGCCGAGCAGGATGCGGCGCGAGGGGCGACGTGCGGTGGTCATGGTGACTCCGATCTGAGGGGTCTGCCCGAGGTCACGGACAGGAGGGGCTGTGGGGTCCCGCGGACACGCGCCGGGGCCGGTCTTCAGTGGGCGAGGATCTTGGACAGGAAGGCGCGGGCACGATCGGTGCGCGGGTCGGTGAAGAAGGCCTCGGGCTCGGACTCCTCGAGGATCCGGCCGCCGTCCATGAACACGACCCGGTCGCAGACGTGCCGGGCGAAGCCCATCTCGTGGGTGACGACGAGCATCGTCATGCCGCCCTCGGCGAGCTCGGTCATGACGTCGAGCACCTCCTTGATGACCTCGGGGTCCAGCGCCGAGGTGGGCTCGTCGAACAGGAGCGCCTTGGGGTGCATGGCCAGCGCCCGGGCGATCGCGACGCGCTGCTGCTGACCGCCCGAGAGCTGGGAGGGCAGGCTGTCCTCCTTGCCCTCCAGTCCGACGCGGGCCAGCAGCGACATCGCCTCCTCGTGCGCGGCGGCCTTGGAGACGTGCTTGACCTTGGTGGGGCCCAGCGTCACGTTGTCCACGGCCCGCAGGTGCGGGAAGAGGTTGAAGGACTGGAAGACCATGCCCACCTCGGAGCGCAGGCGCGCGAGGTCACGGCCCTCCTCGGGCAGGGGCTGCCCGTCGATGACGATCTCCCCGGCCGAGATGGTCTCGAGCCGGTTGATGCACCGGCACAGGGTGGACTTCCCCGAGCCCGAGGCCCCGATCACGGCGACGACCTCGCCCTGACGGATGTCGAGGGAGACGTCGTCCAGCGCGGTGAAGTCGCCGAAGCGCTTGGTCACGCCGCGCACGGAGATGAGCGTCTCGCCGGGGGTGCGTGAGGCGCGCGGTGCGTCGCCGACCGCCTCGGATCCGGGGCCCGAGGTCGCGCGGACCGCGGCTCCGGGGACCTCGGCAGCGGTGTCCGCGGGCACGTCGGGAGGACTCGTCATCCCCTGATCCTGTGCCCAGGGTCCCGCCCGCGTCCAGTCGACCGGGAGATCCCTCCCGTTTCGTGATGGACCCGTGACCTCGCCGCGGCGTCCGTTCGTGCAGGTGGCGGGCCAGTTCCGCGGGACGCCGCGCGCGTGGCACCCATAACCGGCCCGATGGTCGCCCCTCAGCCCGTGCAAGGTCCGCGCCGCCGGGACGGCGTCGGGATCAGGCGCGGTAGGCGCCCTGGTAGACCGCGTCGAACGGCGCATGGCCGCCCTGACGATGGGCGATCGCGCTGTCGACGACCGCCTTGGCGGTGCGAGCGGCCTCGAGCGGGGTGGCGCCCTTGGCGAGCTCGGCGGTGACGGCCGCCGCCAGCGTGCAGCCGGCACCGGAGACCCGCTCCTCGCCGACCTTGGGGCTGCGCAGCTCGACGGTCTGCTCCCCGTCGAAGAAGACGTCGACGGCGTCCTCGCCCGGCAGGACCACGCCGCCCTTGGCGAGCACGACGGCACCGGAGATCTCGTGGATGCGGCGGGCCGCCTCGCGCAGGTCCTCGACGGACTCGATCGCGTCCATGCCCGACAGCGCCATCGACTCGAAGTGGTTGGGCGTCACGAAGGTCGCCAGCGGCAGGATCTGCTCCCTGAGCGCGTTGTCCGTGTCCAGGGCCGCCCCCGGCTCCTGGCCCTTGCAGATGAGCACCGGGTCCAGGACGACGTTCCTCCAGGTCTGGGCGGCGAGCGCGTGCGCCACGGTGTCGATGGTCGCGGGGGTGCCGAGCATCCCGATCTTCACGGTGTCGATGTCGTGCAGGGCGGTGGTCGCCTCGATCTGGTCCGCGATCACCTGCGGGTCCACGGGCACGAAGCGATGGCCCCAGCCGTTCTTCGGGTCGAAGGAGACGATGCAGGTCAGCGCCGCGGTGCCGAACGTCCCGAGCTGCTGGAACGTCTTGAGATCGGCCTGGGCACCGGCACCTCCGGTGGCCTCGGAACCGGCGATGGTGAGGGCGACGGGGATCACTGGGCTGCCTCCTGGGCATGGCGGGTACGAGCGCCCTGCATGCTACGCGCCGCCGCGGACCGCCTGCAGTACAGTGCAGCGCGTGCCGCGCCCCGAGTCCGTCCGTCCGCCGTCGACGCGGCCCCGTGACGCCGCAGGCACCCCGCCGCCTGCTGCGCACGGCCTGCGGGGGCTGGTGTCCCGCCACCTGGGCCCGAGCCTGAAGTTCCTCACCGTGGGCGGCACGGTCTTCTTCATCGACGCCGCCGTCTACAACCTGCTGGTCTTCTGGACCCCCGGGGAGGGGTGGGGGCGCGGCCTGCTGTTCCACGTCCCCCTGGTCGCCAAGGCGCTGTCGATCGCCTTCGCCTCGGTGCTGACCTACCTGGGCAACCGCCTGTGGACCTTCTCGGACCGCACGGTGCCGCACACCGCCCGCTCCGTGGCCGTGTTCATCACGATCAACGTCATCGCCTCCCTCCTGCAGCTGGGCTGCCTCGCGTTCTCCCGGTACGTCCTGGGGCTGCACACGCCCCTGGCCGACAACATCTCCGGCAACCTCATCGGCCAGGCCATCTCGACGGCGTTCCGCTACGTGACGTACGGACGCTTCGTGTTCCCGCCGAGCGCCGCGCCCGCGCGCGACGAGGACCACTGACCGGGACCTTCGGACCCCCCGGGATCCGGCGCGCGAGCGCCTAGGATGGGACGCGACGACGCCGTCGCCGTGCGGCCCCGCGCTCCCCGGTGCCGGCGCCGCCGCCCGGCTCCCCCGAGCCGACCCCATCCCCGCCCCGCAGGCGGCGTCGACGCCACCCGTGGGATCCCAGTGAGGACACACGATGAGCACCACCACCGAGACCCGGCCGGGCTTCAGCCCCCGGGTCGCCCTGCAGAAGGTCGGCACCTCGCTGTCGAACATGGTCATGCCGAACATCCCCGCGCTCATCGCGTGGGGCATCTTCACGGCGTTCTTCATCGAGAAGGGCTTCACGCCCGTCGCCTCCCTGGGCGGCTTCACCGACGCCGAGGGCGTGGCCCACACCGGGATCGTCGGGCCGATGATCCACTACCTGCTGCCGCTGCTCATCGCGAACACCGGCGGTCGCATGGTCTACGAGGCGCGCGGCGCCGTCGTGGGCGTCATCGCCACCATGGGTGTGATCGCCGGGTCCGACTCGCTCATCGCGCAGGAGAACGTCCGACTGCTGGCCCAGTGGGTCGCCGACGGCAACGATCCCGCGAAGTACGAGGCCCTCGGCCAGGTCCACATGTTCATCGGCGCGATGATCATGGCGCCGCTGGCCGCGTGGCTCATGAAGAAGCTCGACCAGCTCTGGCAGGAGAGGATCCCGGCCGGCTTCGAGATGCTCGTCAACATGTTCTCCGCGGGCATCTTCGGCTTCGTCATGGCGATCGTCGGATTCTTCGGCCTCGCGCGTCTGGTCAACGGGCTGATGACCCTGCTGTCGGCGGGCGTCGAGGGGCTCATCCATCTCGGCCTGCTGCCCCTGGTGTCGATCCTCATCGAGCCGGCCAAGGTCTTCTTCCTCAACAACGCCATCAACCACGGCGTGCTGACCCCGCTGGGACTCTCCGAGGCCGCCGGCCCCACGGGCAAGTCGATCCTGTTCCTCCTCGAGGCCAACCCCGGGCCGGGTCTCGGCATCCTGCTCGCGTTCTCGATCTTCGGCCGCGGTGCGGCCAAGGCCTCGGCGCCCGGTGCGGCACTCATCCAGTTCGTCGGCGGCATCCACGAGATCTACTTCCCGTACGTGCTCATGAAGCCGATCCTCATCCTCGCCGCGATCGGCGGCGGCATGACCGGCGTGTTCCTCAACGTCCTGTTCGACACGGGCCTGCGCGCCCCCGCCGCCCCGGGATCGATCATCGCGATCCTCGGCAACGCCGCCCCGGACTCCTACGTCGGGATCATCATCTCGGTGGCCGGCGCCGCCGCGGTCTCCTTCGTCCTGGCCGCGCTGCTCATGCGGATCGGCAAGAAGGACGACGGCGACCTGGCCGCCGCCACGGCCAAGATGGAGGAGATGAAGGGCAAGAAGTCCTCCGTCGCCGGGGCCCTCGGCGGCTCCGCGGCGGGCGGCTCCGCGGACACGCACACCGGTCCGATCCGCCGGATCGTCTTCGCCTGCGACGCGGGCATGGGCTCCTCGGCGATGGGCGCGACGGTCCTGCGCAAGAAGGTGCGGGCGGCCGGCTTCGACGACGTCGAGGTCACCAACAAGGCCATCTCGAACCTCAGCGACGACTGGGACCTCATCGTCACCCAGAAGGAGCTGGCCGACCGCGCCGCCCAGCGCACGCCGTCGGCGGTGCACGTGGCCGTCGACCAGTTCATGAACTCCCCGCGCTACGACGAGGTGGTCGAGCTGATCCGCGAGCGCGCCGACGGCGGCGGCACCGAGGACGCCTCGATCGCGGAGGCGACGGACGGGAGGACCGGCACGCCGTCACAGTCCCAGTCCCAGTCCCAGTCCCAGTCCCAGTCCCAGGCCGCACCGGTCGCTGTCGAGACCTCTGCCCCGGCAGCCGGGTCCACGGATGCCCCCGAGGCCGCCGGCGTCATGACCACGGGGAGCATCGACCTCCACGGCCGTGCCACCACCGCGGACTCCGCGATCGACGAGGCCGGTGACCTGCTGGTCCGCGCCAGCGCCGTCGACCGCGCCTACGTGGCGGCGATGCACGAGCGCGAGAGCTCGGTCTCGACGTTCATGGGCAACGGGCTCGCGATCCCCCACGGCACGAACGCGGCGAAGTCCGCGATCGTCCGCTCGGGCATGTCGTTCGTCCGCTACGACGAGCCGATCGACTGGAACGGAAACCCGGTGCGCTTCGTCGTCGGGATCGCCGGTCGCGGCGACGAGCACCTCGCGCTGCTCCAGAACGTCGCCATGACGTTCTCGAACCCGGCACAGGTCGAGCGCCTCGAGCAGGCGGGATCCGCCGACGAGATCCTGGCCATCTTCGACGAGAAGGAGTGAACCCCACATGAAGGCAGTGCATTTCGGAGCAGGCAACATCGGGCGCGGGTTCGTGGGGCTGCTGCTCCACGAGGCCGGGTACGAGGTGGTGTTCGCCGACGTCGCCGAGGGGCTCATCGCCCAGCTTGATGCCGCGGACTCCTACACGGTCCACGTGGTCGGCGACGCACCGCAGGACATCGTGGTCGAGGGCTTCACCGCCGTGAACTCCGCCCAGGACCCCGAGGCCCTCACGGCGCAGATCGCCACGGCCGACGTCGTCACCACCGCCGTGGGCGCCCACATCCTGCGCTTCGTGGCCCCGGCGATCGCCGCCGGGATCGCGGCCCGCCCGGCCGACGCCGCACCGCTGGCCGTCATGGCGTGCGAGAACGCGATCAACGCGACGGACATCCTGTCCGCCGAGATCCGCACGGCATACCAGGGCGACGACCTCGACCGGCGCGCCGAGTTCGCCAACACCGCGGTGGACCGGATCGTCCCGGCCCAGGCCCCGGACGCCGGGCTCGACGTGACCGTCGAGTCGTTCTACGAGTGGGTCATCGAGCGGGGCCCCTTCGGCGACCACGTGCCCGACATCCCCGGCGCGACCTTCGTGGACGACCTCTCCCCCTACATCGAGCGCAAGCTGTTCACGCTCAACACGGGGCACGCCACGACAGCCTGGTACGGCTGGGCGGCGGGGATCGAGAAGATCTCCGACGCGATCGCCGATCCGGACATCCTCGGGATCGTCGAGGGTGTGCTCGGGGAGACCTCGGCGCTGCTCGTGGCCAAGCACGGGTTCCCCGTCGAGGTCCAGCAGGCCTACCTCGCCAAGATCCTCGCCCGGTTCGCCAACCCCTACCTGCCCGACACCGTCGAGCGCGTGGGGCGCAGCCCGCTGCGCAAGCTCTCGCGCCATGAGCGGATCGTCGGCCCCGCCGCCGAGCTCGTCGAGCGGGGGCTGGACGCCTCCCACCTCGTCGGCGCGTTCTCCGCGGCGCTCGCCTTCACCCCCGAGGGCGACGAGGAGGTCACGCAGCTCCAGCAGATCCTGCGCGGCGGCGACGCCGATGCGGTGACCGCGGAGATCACCGGCCTCGCGGCCGACCATCCGCTCTACCCAGCGCTGCGCCGGGCCGTCGCCGATCGCATCGGGTCCCTCTGACGTCCCGACGCCACTGCACGGCGCCGCCGGGAGGCTCCCCCAGGAACCCTCCCGGCCGCCCCGGACGGATCCAGGGCACGCCCGTCCCGGGCCTGTAACCTGTCCCCCACCTGCACATCCCGAACGTCCGATCTCCGAAAGGCACATCCATGGCAGAGCGCACCGTGAAGATCGCCAGCGCCTCCGGGCTCCACGCCCGTCCCGCGGCCATCTTCTCCAAGGCCGCCGGCGAGCAGCCCGCACAGGTCACCATCGAGAAGGTCGGCGGCAACGCCGTCCAGGCCTCGAGCATCCTCATGCTCATGACGCTCGGCGCGGGCAACGGCGACGAGGTCGTCCTGCGCGCCGAGGGTGACGGCGCCGAGGCGTCCGTGGACGCCCTCGCGGCACTCCTCGAGAAGGATCTCGACGCCGAGCAGTGACGCCCGTCGTCCCGACGCCCCGGCCCCGCAGCGATGCGGGACCGGGGCGTCGTGCGTCACACTGTCGTGGGGGTTCGCGGCGGCGCCGCGCCTTCGGCGCACGGGGGTCGTGCGCCGACCCGACGACAGGAGCACCATGATCCAGCCCGTCCGCCGCCCCGAGGGCCGCCCGATCACGACGGCCGTCACGGGGACCAACGGCAAGACCAGCGTCGCGACCGCCACCATCCAGCTCATGCGCGGAGCAGGGTGGCGGTCGGCCGGGTACGACTCGATCGGCATCACCGATGTCGCCGGGGTCCTGCACCCCTCGAACATCCGCAAGTCGACGTCCTATCTCCCCGAGCTCATCGCCGAGCAGGTCCGCGACGGCGCCGAGGCCATCACGCTCGAGGCCTTCGTGGGGATCCTGGCCGACGGGCTGTTCCAGGACGTCCCGGTGGACGTGGCGGTGTGCACCGGGCTCGAACGCGACCACCTCGACGTCCACGGCAGCGTCGAGGCGTACTGGGCCGCCAAGCTCACGCTGTTCTCACGCCACCTGCGCCCCGACGGGGTGGCCGTCCTCGCGACCGACTGCAAGCAGGGCCAGCGCGTGCGCGAGGCCGCGGAGGGCCGCGGCGCCCGGGTGATCACGGTGGGCGAGGGCGGGGACGTGCACCTCGACGATGCCCGCGAGGTGGACGGCGCCCTCACCGGCACCCTCGACCTCGCCGGGGACCGGTACCCCGTCACCCTGCCGACGGTGCACGGGATCGCGGTGACCAACCTGCTGCTGGCGGCCACCGCCGTCATCGCGGCGGGCGGGGACCCGGACGCCGTCGTCGCCGCGCTGTCCACGGTGACGCCCCCACCGGGTCGTCTCGAGGTGGTCGGGGAGCACGCGGGGGTCACGGCGATGGTCGACACGGCCCACAACCCCGGCGCCCTGCGCACGGCGCTGCCGACCATCCGGCCGCGGGTCGAGGGACGCCTGGTGGTGGTCTTCGGCGCCGGGGGCGAGCGTGACCGCGCCAAGCGCGGCGAGATGGGCGCGATCGCCGCCGAGCTCGCGGACCTCATCGTCCTCACCGACGACAACCCGCGGAGGGAGCCGCCCGATCGCATCCGTCGCGAGGTCCGCGCGGGCTGCCCGGACTGCCTCGAGATCCCCCATCGGGCCGACGCGATCGTCGCGGCCGTCCTCATGGCGCGCCCCGGGGACACGGTGCTGGTCGCCGGCAAGGGCGACGAGACCGTGCAGCTGATCAGCATGCGGCGTCTGCCGCACGACGACCGCGCGCTCCTGCGGGCCGCCCTGCCGCTGGCCGGCTGAGCGGACGCGAGCGCGGCGCCTGCCCTGAGGCGGACGCCGCGCTCGTCACGTCAGCGGATCAGATGGCCGCGCCGTCGGGGTCATAGCCCCCATCGGGGTCATAGCCACCGTCCGGGTCGTACCCGCCGTCCGGGTCATAGCCACCGTCCGGGTCGTACCCGCCGTCCGGGTCGTAGCCGCTGTCGGTGTCGTACCCGGCGCTGGGCGCGGGGACCGCCGCGGCGCTCGCCGCCCTAAGGCTCACCACGCCGGCGGCGAGACCGAGACCGAGGCCCGCGAGGAGGCCGCGGCGCGTGGTGCCGCCGGCGCTCCGGAGGTCGTTCGTGGGCTGGTTCGTGTGGTCGTCACGCATGATGGGGGTCCCCTTCTCGTCGTGTCTCTCTCCCTCGGGCCGTCCTGCTGGTGGCCCTCGGGTGAACGCGATCAGCTGCCGCGAAACGACATCCATCCTTTGCGTGACACCGTTATCGGGTCACGGGTTCGTCAGGAGATTCATTGTCCAGGGCGACGGAAAGCGCCTTCGACCTGCGGGGCCTCTCCTGGAGAAAGATCGCGGGACATGCCTCGGACGTCCGACATACGAGATATCCGCTGAGACGAGCCCGTCTCACCGGGCACTGGCGCCGCCGCCCGGACACGGGCTGCGGGCCCGCGGGGACGGCCCGGGGTGCCCCCGACCGGGGACCCGCATCCGAGCCGTCCCCACGCTGTGCCGCACCGGCGGCTGCCGGCGGGCAGATGTCTCAGAGGCCGATCCGCTCGAGCACCGGGAGCTCGGCCCGCACGGCGTCGCGTGCCTCGTCGGCCGTGGTGGCGGCCACGGCGAGGCCCGCCAGGCGACGCGCCTCCTCGATGGACACCGTCGAGAGCACCTCGGCGACGGCCGGCAGCGAGCGCGGGGTCATCGACAGGGAGTTGACGCCCAGGCCCACCAGCACGACGGCGAGAGCGGGGTCCCCCGCGGCCTCGCCGCACACGCCCACGGGCTTGGCGGCCGTGCCGCCGAAGGCGTCCGGGTCGCCGCCTGCCGTGCGCGCGCCGGTGCAGGTCGCGCCCACGAGGGCGAGGACCGCCGGCTGCCAGGGGTTGTTGAGGTGGGCGAGCGAGCCGAGCATGCGGTCCGCGGCCATCGTGTACTGGGTGAGGTCGTTGGTGCCGATCGAGGCGAAGTCGCACTCGGCCAGGCAGCGGTCCGCGGTGACCGCGGCGGAGGGCGTCTCGACCATGATCCCGGCCGGGGAGATGTCCCGCTCGCGGCACAGGCCCACGAAGTCCCGCACGTCCTCGACGGTCGAGATCATCGGCGCCATCACCCAGGCATCGGCCTCGGTCTCGGCGGCGGCCGCCGCGATCGCGTCGAGCTGATTCGTCAGCACCGAGCGCCGCGTCCACGACGTGCGGTAGGCGCGCACGCCCAGGGCCGGGTTGGGCTCGTCGGCCTCGTTGAGGAACGGGAGGGGCTTGTCGGCACCCGCGTCGATGGTGCGGACCACGACCTTCTTGCCCGGGAACTGCTCGAAGACGGCACGGTAGGCCTTCTGCTGCTCCTCGACGCCCGGCTCGTCCTCCCGGTCCAGGAACAGGAACTCGGTGCGGAACAGCCCGACGCCGTCGGCATGGGCCGCGACCGCCTTGGCGCCGTCGGCCGCGCCGCCGATGTTGGCCAGCAGCGGCACGGTCGCCCCGTCGGTGAGGTGGGCGCCACCGCCCTCGTAGGTCAGGGGATGCTCCTGGAGCTCGGCCCAGGCGCTCGCGAGCTCCCGCTCGCGATCGCCGACCACGTCGGAGAGCGTGCCACGGGCGCCGTCGACGAATACCTCGGTGCCGTCGGCCACCGCGTCGATGCCCTGCGCGGCGACGACCGCCGGCAGCCCGAGCTGCCGGGCGAGGATCGCGGTGTGGGACTGCGGGCCGCCGTCGGAGGTGACGAGGGCGATGACCTTCTGGGGATCCAACGTCGCGGTGTCGGCGGGCGCGAGGTCCACGGCCAGCAGCACGAAGGGCTCGGCGGCGTCGGGGATGCCCGGCGCCTGCTCGCCGCGCAGCTCGGCGACGATGCGGGCCCGCACGTCCTTGACGTCCGCGGCGCGCTCGGCCATGTAGCCGCCCAGGCTCTCGAGCATCGTGGCGACCTGGTCACCGGCCTGCCAGACGGCACGCTCGGCGGTCAGGCGCTCGCTGGTGACGAGGCCCTCGGCGGTCTGGGCGAGGGTCGGGTCCGCCGCCATCTGCGCGGTGGCCTCCAGGACCGCGCGCGCGTTGCCCTCGGCACGCTCCGCCCGGACCGAGAGCGCCTCCTTAACGGCCGCGGCCGCCAGGGCGATCCGGCTGGACTCCGCGACGGGATCCGCGCCGTCGGCGATCGTGCTGCGGGGATCCGGCTCCGTCACGGGCGGTGCCATCGTGCGGACCCTGCCGATCACGCGACCCGCGCTGACCGCCACGCCTGTGTACTCGGACATCTCCGTCCACCCTCCCGGGAGTCGTCATCGGCGCCGTCAGCGCCCGGGGTTTCCCGGGCGGCACGCCCGGGGACACTCCGTTCATCGTACGGGCCGCGCGCCCCCGGCCATCGGGACGTTCTGCTCCTGCGGCCGAGGGATCGCGCACCTCACGTCGGAGCGGCCCGCCCGCTCCGATCTCGCGGGGCGACCCTGCCGGGGCGGGCGCCGAGGATCAGAGGAAGTCGAAGGGGTCGAACTCGTCGATGTCCAGCACCCGCAGGCGGGGCAGCGGGCTCGTGAACGCGCCCGCGTCGCGCTCGAGATCCAGGAACTCGATGCCCGGGATCCGGCGGAGATCGGCGGACATGAACTCCTCGAAGCCGATCACCGCGACGCGACGGCCGGGGGTCTCCAGGAGGGTCTCGATGCCCGGCACGAAGTCCCGGTCGTGGCTGACGAGCGCGACGTCGTCCTCCATCTGCGCCAGGGCCTCGGTGGTGCGCTGGATCGCGATGTCCACGACCTTGCCCTCGCCGCGCAGCGGCACCGGGCGGTACCCGAGGTTGCGCAGGGCCTGGACGAACGAGGCGGGGAGGTCGCCCTCGACCGCGAGGAAGAACAGCCCCAGGACGGGGTTCCCCCAGTGCCGCTCGACGTGGGCCAGGAGATTGTTCCAGCGCGGCCTCTCCTCCGGCTGGGGTCGCCGGCCGAGGATCGACATGCCCAGTGTCGCGTCGATGTTCTCGCCGTCGACCAGCATCGTGGTCCGCTGTGCGCTCATGGGCCGAGCGTACCGGGGTCCTCGTCCCCTTCCGGGACGCCCGGGTCCGGGCAGCCGCACGACCTCCGGACGATCAGCCGGGTCGGATGCACCATGCTGCGGACCTCCAGGCCCGGGTCCCCGATCCGGGCGAACGCCCGTTCTGCGGCCAGGCGTCCGGTGGCCACCGGGTCCTGGGCCACGACGGTCACCGGGGGATCCAGGAGGTCGGCCTGCTCGAAGTCGTCGAAGCCGACCACGGCGATCCGATGCTGCATGCCCACGGACTGCAGGGCCCGCACGACCCCCACCGTGATCTCGTTGCGGGAGGAGAAGATCGCCGTGGGGGGATCGGCGAGGGCGAGCAGGACGTGCACGGCCGCCGCCGCCTGCGCCTCGTCGTCGATCCCCTCGACCATCAGGCGCGGATCCGGGACCATCCCCGCGGCCTCGAAGGCGTCCCGTGTCCCCGCGAAGCGGTCCGCGACGGTGCGCAGGCGCGAGACGTGCCCGAGCGCCGCGATCCGGCGATGCCCGTGGGCGATGAGGTGCTCGACGCCGATGCGTGCGCCGCGACGGTTGTCCACCAGGACCTCGTCGACGTCGATCCCGCTCGCGGGGCGGTCCACCACCACCACCGGGGTGCCGTGCTGCACCTCGGGCAGGAGGTAGGCCTGGTCGGCCCGTGCCGGCATCATGATGAGCGCATCGACCCGGCGCCCGATCAGCGCCTGGACGAGGTCGCGCTCCCGGTGGGGGTTCTCCCCCGTGCTCGCGACGATGACGGTCACGCCGTGCTCCTGGGCCACCTCGTCGACCCCGCGGCTGATGCTCGCGTCGAAGGGGTTGCCGACGCTGCCCAGCAGGAGCCCCAGGCTCCAGCTGCGTCCCTGCGCGCTGCGCAGCGACCCCGCGGCGACGTCCCGGCTGTACCCGAGCTCGCTCGCGGCGCGCTGCACGCGGTGGGTCGTGTCGTCGGCGACGCCCTGCTCGCCGTTGACCACCCGGGACACCGTCTTGATCGAGACCATGGCGCGCGCCGCGACGTCGCGCATGGTGGGCCGGCTGCGTGATCGGGAGGCCGACATCGCCGGGCCCGTGGCGGTGGGGGCCGATGTCGGGGAGGCCGATGTCCCGACCTCTCCCCCGCCGCGCGGCGGGGTGGGTTCGGTGGCGACACCTCCGGGCGACTGCTCGGGACGGTCCATGCTGCGCTCGTTCCAGGGGACGGCCGGTGCGTTCGCGCGCCGGGGGGACGTCTCTGTCCCCCCGGCCGCCGGCGTGGACGGGGACGACCCCGGGATCCGCGGAGGGCTCCCGGGGTCGTCGTCTCGTGCGGTGGTGGTCCGGGCCGCACGGGCCCGCAGGGTGGGATCCGGTCGGGACCGGATCGTGCCCCGCTCAGACGAGGAGCTTGGAGCGCTCCGGATCGTCCTTGAAGACCTCCTTGGCGTTGTCCTTGGTCACGACCACGGGCTCGAGCTCGTAGACCGGGACCTCCTTGGAGCCGTTGTCGGCCTTGGCCTCGGTCGCCGGGGCGTCGCCGCCGGTCTGGTAGGCCTGGATGATCTCGATCGTCTTGGAGACGAGCGCGGTGGTCGGCTTGTACACCGTCGACCACTGGTCGCCCTTCCAGATCGAGGTGACCGACTCGGTCTCGGCGTCGAGGCCGGTGACGACGGGCACGTCCTGGCCGGCGTTGGCCGCCGAGGTGAGGATCGCGCGGGCGATGCCGTCGTTGGGGGACAGCACACCGTCGATCTTCTTGTCGGAGTAGTTGCCCGAGAGCAGCGAGTCCATGCGCGACTGCGCCTTGCCGTTGTCCCAGTCCGGGGTCGCGGCCTGCTGGAAGCTGGTCTCGCCGGAGACGACCACGAGGGTGCCGTCGTCGATCTTGGGCTGGAGCACGGTCATCGCACCGTTGAAGAAGTTCGGGGCGTTGGGGTCGGCCGGGCCGCCGCCGAACAGCTCGATGTTGTACGGGCCGGCACCCTTGCGGGCCGCGAGACCGTCGAGCAGGGACTGGCCCTGGAGCTCACCGGTCTTGATGCTGCCGAACTGCACGACGCTGTCGACGGCCTCGGTGTTCTCGATGAGGCGGTCGTAGCCGATGATCTTGACGCCCTCCTGGGCGGCGGCCTCGAGGGCGCTGCCCAGCTGGGTGCCGTCGATCGGGCCGACGACGATGACCTTGGCGCCGCGCTGGACCATGGCCTCGATCTGCTGCTGCTGCTGGGGCACCTTGTTGTCGGCGGCCTGCACGAGGGGCTCGAAGCCCGCCTTCTTCAGCTGATCGGTGAACATGTCCTGGGCCTCGGCCCAGTTCTGGGTGCCCAGCCACGGCAGGGACACGCCGATCACGGCATCCTTGGCGAAGCCCTTCTCGTCGCTGCCGCCGCCGGAGCCCGAGTCTCCACGGCCGCCGCCGCAGGCGGCGAGCAGGGCGGTGCCGGCGATGGCCGCCGCGCCGAGGCTGAAAGTCCGTCGCTTCATGGTGTTTCTCCTTGGGGTGGGTGCGTCGTCCGTCGTTGGACGCGCACGGGGTGGTTCGAGGGGGGGAACACCGGATCCGGGTGGAGCCGGCCCCGGGGCCCGCGGGGGCGGGACCCGGTGGTTCGGGGCGACAGGGCGGGCCCGCCGCGGTTCAGGGTGCGGTGACCGCGGGCTTGGGCTGGTCGCCGATCGCGTCGCCCGCCGGGCGGTCCTCGGCCGAGGGCTCCTCGGCCTTGACCTTGGACCCCGGGAACAGACGTCCCGAGATCGAGGGGCGGCCCTGCTGCTTGTTGTAGACGTCGAAGGCGACGGCGGCCAGGAGCACGAGGCCCTTGATGACCTGGGTCTTGTCCGCTCCGACGCCCATCAGCATGAGGCCGCTGTTCAGGGTGGCCATGACCAGACCGCCGATCATCGAGGCGGTGACGGTGCCGATGCCGCCGGAGACCGCGGCCCCGCCGATGAACACGGCGGCGATCGCGTCGAGCTCCCACATCGTGCCGTCCGTGGGGCCCGCCGAGGTGGCGCGGCCGACGAACAGGATGCCCGCGAGGGCGGCCAGGAAGGACATGTTGACCATGACCAGGAAGTAGGTGCGGTTGACGCTCACACCCGACAGGGCCGCCACGGCCTTGTTGCCGCCGACCGCGTAGATGTGGCGGCCGAAGGTGGTGCGCTGGGTGAGCACGTGGTAGACGATCACGAGCACGACCAGGATCACGCCGGGCACGGGGAACGAGGTGCCGGGCCGGCCGCTGCCGAACAGCCAGGTGACGTAGGCGATCACGGCGCTGATGAGGACGATCCGCAGGACCACGGCGGCCAGCGACAGCTCGGTGTCGCCGTCGGCCACCCGGCGACGGTAGGTGGACAGCTGGCTCCAGGCCAGGAACGCGATCGCGATGATGCCCAGCAGCAGGGTCGAGTTGTTCAGCCCGGTGAAGGCCGGGCCCCACTCGGGGAGGTATCCGGAGCCCAGGAAGCGCAGCTCCTGGGGCACCGGAACGCTGATCGAGCCGCTGATCCAGATGACGGCGCCGCGGAAGATCATCATGCCGGCCAGCGTCGTGATGAAGCCGGGGATCCCGAGCTTGGCCAGCCAGAACCCGTGCCAGCACCCGATCAGGATGCCGACCACGAGACCCGCCAGCAGCGCGATCCACCAGGGCAGCGAGAGGTCACGGGCCGAGAGCGCCACGATCATGCCCACGAACCCGGCGACCGATCCGACCGAGAGGTCGATGTGGCCGATCACGATGACCATGACCATGCCGATCGCGAGGATCAGCACGTAGGCGTTGCCCGCGAGGAGGTTCTGCATGTTCGACGAGGTGAGCATCCGCCCACCGGAGAGGACGTTGAAGAGGACGAGGAGCGCGACCAGGGCGAACACCATGGTGAACTGCCGGAAATTGGCCCCGAAGGCCTGCTTGATGACGTGCATGGGGGTGTCCTTGTGTGGTCTCGGGTCAGGCGGCGGCGGTGCCGGAGGTGGTGGTCATCAGCGGTCTCGTACGTCGTGCGCCCGATCGGCGGCCTGGTCCTGGGCCCACTGGGCGACCGGATCGGGCGCCAGAAGGTCCTGTACTTCACGATGGCGGCGATGGCGATCGCCACCGCCCTGATCGGGCTCCTGCCGACGGCCGCGACCGTCGGCAGCGGCGCGGCCCTCGTGCTGCTGTACCTGCTCAAGCTCGTCCAGGGCTTCTCCACCGGTGGCGAGTACGCCGGTGCCACGACCTACGTCGCCGAGTTCGCCCCCGACAAGAACCGCGGGTACTTCGGGTCCTTCCTCGACATGGGCTCCTACCTGGGCTTCGCCTCGGGCGCGACCGTCGTCGCCGTGGTCACCCTCATCACCCAGCACATCTCGGGGCCGGACGCCATGACCGACTACGGCTGGCGCATCCCCTTCCTCACCGCGATCCCGCTGGGCGCGATCGCCGTCTACCTGCGCTCGAGGATCCCGGAGACCCCGGCCTTCGAGAACGAGAAGCTCGCCGCCGGCGCCGACGCGCCCGACGGGCACGCCGGGTCCGCCGGCACGGACAGCACGCCGACCCGACGCGGGGCCGACCACGCGGACGGCGCCGTCCTGCGCTGGCTGCGCCCGCTCGTCGCGCTGATCCGCGACAACAAGGCGGCCATCCTCATCGGCATCGCCATCGTGGCCGCGACCAACACCGCGGGCTACGCGCTGACCAGCTACATGCCGGTCTACCTCGAGGAGGAGATCGGACTGCACACGACGGGCGCCGCGCTGGCGACCGTCCCGGCCCTCGTCGTCATGTCGCTGTGCCTGCCGTTCGTCGGCCGGCTCAGCGACCGGATCGGGCGCCGGCCCACCTACTACGCGGCGGTCGTGGCGACCCTCGTGCTCGTGGTCCCGGCCTTCCTCGTCATGCACCTGAACTCGTTCGCGGCCGTCATGATCGCGATGTTCATGGTCGCGATCCCCGTGGGCCTGTACGTGTCGCTGTCGGCCTCGGCGCTGCCGGCGCTGTTCCCCACCAAGAGCCGGTTCAGCGGCATGGGCGTCACCTACAACATCTCGGTCTCCCTGTTCGGCGGGACCACCCCGGTCGTCTCCCAGGCGCTGCTGCAGGCCACCGGGATCAGCCTCATGCCCGCCTTCTACATCATGCTGTTCGCGGCGCTCGCCGGGATCGCGCTGCTGTGGTTCCGCGAGTCGGCCCGCAAGCCGCTCATGGGGTCCTTCCCCACGGTCGAGACCCACGAGGAGGCCCAGGAGCTCTACGAGGGGCAGGACGACAACCCCGACCTGGACTTCGACGACATGCCGTTCCCCGAGGTCACGGGCGCTTCCGTGGGTCCGACGGGGTCCGATGGGAGGCCCCGCTCCGCAGGCGCCTGATGCTGTGACCCGGGTCACCCGCATATGACAGGGTCGGCCCGTGCCAGTACGTTCTTCTCCCCGTGACGTGATCCGCGATCCGGATCCGTCTCCCGGACCGGTATCCAGCGGGACCATGTGGTGAGTCCCGGCGCGCTGTGCGCGTCCGTCCCGGGATCGCTCTGCACCGCATGAGGAATCCATGCCGGAAGCTCCCCAGGCCCCCCCGTCCCGTCGACGTGTCCCCCGCTCGCGCAAGCGGCGCCTCGCGCTCGACGACATCAACGTCGTCCCCGGCAAGAAGGTCCGCCCGGCCATCACCGGCACGGTGGTCGGCAACTTCATGGAGTGGTACGACTTCGGGATCTACGGGTACCTGACGGTCACCATGACCGCCGTGTTCACGGCGGGCCTGCCGGACTCGCTGCAGCTGCTGGCCGTCATGTTCGGCTTCGCCGTCTCGTACATCGTGCGTCCCATCGGAGGGCTGGTCCTGGGCCCGCTCGGCGACCGGATCGGACGCCAGAAGGTCCTGTACTTCACGATGGCGGCGATGGCGATCGCGACCGCGCTGATCGGGCTCCTGCCCACCGCCGCGACCGTCGGCAGCGGCGCGGCCCTCGTGCTGCTGTACCTGCTCAAGCTCGTCCAGGGCTTCTCCACCGGCGGCGAGTACGCCGGTGCCACGACCTACGTCGCCGAGTTCGCGCCGGACAAGCGGCGCGGGTACTTCGGTGCCTACCTGGACCTCGGCTCCTACCTCGGTTTCGCCGCCGGCGCCTCGATGGTCGCGGTCGTCACCCTCATCACGCAGTCCATCTCGGGCCCCGACGCCATGACCGACTACGGCTGGCGCATCCCGTTCCTCACCGCGATCCCGCTGGGGGCGGTGGCCGTCTACCTCCGGACCCGCATCCCGGAGACCCCGGCCTTCGAGAACGAGCAGCAGGCCGCGGCCGCCGCAGACACCGCCGTCGCCGACGAGGCCGAGCGGATCGTCGCCGACGCCCCCCGCGAGGAGGCCTCGCAGCCCGGCGCGATCCGCCGCTGGGCCAAGCCCCTGACCACGCTGATCTCCGAGAACCTCGGGACGATCCTGGTGGGCATCGCGCTGGTGGCCGCCGCGAACTCCGCGGGCTACGCGCTGACCAGCTACATGCCGGTCTACCTCGAGGAGGAGATCGGACTGCACACGACGGGCGCGGCGCTCGCGACCGTCCCGGCGCTCGTGGTGATGGCCCTGTGCCTGCCGCTCGTCGGCAAGCTCAGCGACCGCGTGGGCCGCAAGCCCATGTACCTCGCCGCCGTGATCGCGGCGCTCGTGCTCATGGTCCCCGCCTTCCTGCTCATGCACCTCAACTCGTTCTGGGCGGTCATGGGCGCGATGTTCCTCGTCGCGATCCCCGTGGGCCTGTTCGTCTCGATGTCGGCCTCGGCGCTGCCTGCGATGTTCCCGACCAAGACGCGCTTCAGCGGGATGGGCCTGACCTACAACGTGTCGGTCTCGCTGTTCGGCGGCACCACCCCGCTCGTCTCGCAGTGGCTGCTGCAGACCACCGGGATCAGCCTCATGCCGGCGTTCTACATCATGCTGTTCGCGGCGCTCGCCGGGATCGCCCTGATCTGGTTCCAGGAATCGGCCCGCAAGCCGCTGCTGGGCTCCTTCCCCACGGTCGAGACCCACGAGGAGGCCCAGGAGCTCTACGAGGGCCAGGACGACAACCCGGATCTCGACCTCAGCACCATGCCGTTCCCCGAGGAGGTCGCACCGGCCGAGGTCGCCGCCGGCTCTTCGGAACCCGCCTCCGAGCGCAGGTCCGAGGGCGTCTGACACCCCGCCATCCACGGCGCGGAGGAGCCCCCGCACCCGCCACGAGGCGGTGCGGGGGCTCCTCCCGTCCGGGGCTGCCACGCACGGAGAACGCATGGACTTGACATGTTCTTTGCCTGTTCTTTACTGTCCGCTCGTGCCCGCATCCCAGCGCCCCGCAGCCCGCCTCCTGGCCCTCGCTGCCATTGCCCTCCTCCTCGCCGCATGCGGCGGCTCCCCCGACACCGCGGAGACGGCCACGAACGCCGCACCCGCGAGCGACGGCGGGTCCGCCTCCTCCACCACCGCACCAGAGCAGACGTCCGCGAGCAGCACGGACGACGCGACGGACGCCTCGGCGCAGCCTTCCGCCGCCGACACCGGCTCCGGGGACGCCGTCGAGGAGTACGCCGTCGACGGCGGTTACGCGTTCTCCGCCCTCGACCAGGACATGTACTGCGTGCTGAACCCCGCCGAAGGCGGTGGGGGCAACGTCGTCGCCGAGCGGCTCGACATCTCGTCCGGAGCGGGCGTCCACTGCGTGATGGCCTCGTACGCCCCCGCGGACACGACGGACTCCCACGACGACGGGATCGCCGCCTGCCTCGAGAGCTCCGCCCAGGACGGCATCGGCGAGTCCTCCGGGGGCGAGCCGTCGCTCACGGCGGACCAGGTCTCCTACTCGGGATGCCGCACCGACGTCACCTCGTTCCAGGACAACCCTTCCGCGATGCGCGAGGCGCTCGGCGACGTCGTCGCCCTCGAGCCCGGCCAGAGCATCAGCACGGACGGATACACCTGCGAGGCCATCGGCGACAGCGTGCAGTGCACGCGGGCGGACGGGCGGGGCTGGAAGGTCAGCACCAGCACCTACGAGATGATCTCCTGACCCTCGCACCCCGCACATCGCGAGAGCCCGCCACCCGGACGGACCGGGGGCGGGCTCTCGTGCGGATCCCTGAGGGATCCCGTGGCGGTAGCGGCGGGATTTGAACCCGCGGTACGGGATCACCGTACACATCATTTCGAGTGATGCACCTTCGGCCGCTCGGACACGCTACCGCCGACGATCGTAGCCGGACGTCCACCCGCCGTTCAAACTGGAAGGAGCCCGAGGCGAGTCACATCACGCGCCGGTGCGCTCCCGCGCATGCCTCCGACGCCTGCGCCGCCGACCCCCGGCCGACTACCCTCGACGAGGTGACCGACACCTCTGCCTCCAGCCCCTCCTCCCCCGCCGCTCCCGTCGCCGCGCGCCGCCCCGTGGAGCGGACCCACCACCACGACGTGGTCAGCGACCCCTACGAGTGGCTGCGCGACAAGGAGGACCCCGAGGTCATCGCGCACCTCGAGGCCGAGAACGCCTACGCCGACGCTCGCACCGCCCACCTGGACGCCCTGCGCGGGACGCTGGTCCAGGAGTTCCGCGACCACACGCTCGAGACGGACCTCTCGGTGCCGGTGCGGCGCGGACCCTGGTGGTACCTCACCCGCACCACCGAGGGCGACGACTACCCCCGCTTCACCCGCGTCCCGGACACCGGGTCCCTGCCCGAGGTCGAGCCCGGCACGGCGCTGGACGGCGAGCAGACCGTGCTCGATGCCCAGGCGCTCGCCGCCGGGCACGAGTTCTTCTCCCTCGGCGGTCTCAAGCCCTCCCCCGACCAGGACCTGCTGGCCTACAGCACCGACACCGCCGGCGACGAGCGGTTCGACGTGACGGTCACCGACCTTGCGACCGGGGACGTCCTGGACGACACGATCCGGGGCGCCGGGTACGGGCTGGCCTTCAGCACCGACCAGCAGTGGCTGTTCTACGGCCGAGTCGACGACGCCTGGCGGCAGTTCCAGGTGTGGCGCCATCACCTGGGCTCCCCCGCCGGAGAGGACGTGCTGGTGCTCCAGGAGGACGACGAGCGCTTCTCGCTGGGCTTCGGGACGTCGCGCGACGGCTCGACGCTGCTGCTCATGGCCGGATCCACCTCCACCACCCAGTGGTGGACCCTCGACCTCGCCGCCCCGGAGTCCGACCCCGTCGCGGTCACCGAGCGCCGACCGGGCATCGAGTACGGCGTCGAGCACGCCGGCGACCGCCTGCTGATCGTCCACAACGACGGGCATGTCGGCTTCGCGCTGGCGACCGCGCCGCTGGCGGACCCGAGCGCCTGGACCACGGTGCTGGCCGCCGCCGACGGCGAGCGCTTCGAGGGCGTCGACGCCTTCGCCGGGGCGGTCGCCCTCGAGCTGCGCGCCGGGGGCCTGCCGGCCGTGCGGGTGATCCCCCGCGATGCCGACGGCGCACTGCGCATCGAGGAGATCTGGGGGATCAGCCACGGCGGCGAGCTCGACGCCGTGGAGCTGGGCACCACCCACGACTGGGACGCGTCGGCCCTGCGCTACGAGCTCACGAGCCTGCTGACCCCGGCGACCATCGCCGAGGCGGACCTCGCCACCCACGCGACCTCGGTGCTGCGCCGCACGCCCGTGCCGCACTACGACCCGGCGCTGTACGTCGAGAAGCGGGTGTGGGCCACGGCCGCCGACGGCACCCGGATCCCCCTGTCGGTCGCGATGCGCCGCGAGGTGCGGGCCGACGGCACGGCCCCGGGGTACCTCTACGGCTACGGCTCCTACGAGGCGTCGATGGACCCGTCGTTCGTGCCCAGCCGCCTCTCCCTGCTCGATCGGGGCCTGGTCGTGGCGATCGCCCACGTGCGCGGCGGCGGCGAGATGGGACGCCCCTGGTACGAGCAGGGTCGCCTGCTGCACAAGCGCAACACGTTCACCGATTTCGTGGCGGCGGCCGAGGCCCTGGGCGATCAGCACCTCATCGACCCCGACCGTCTCGCCGCCGAGGGACGCAGCGCGGGCGGCCTGCTCATGGGCGCCGTCGCGAACCTGGCACCTGAGCGCTTCCGGGCGATCATCGCCGGGGTGCCGTTCGTGGACGCCCTGACGACGATCCTGGACCCCTCCCTGCCGCTGACCGTGGGCGAGTGGGAGGAATGGGGGGACCCGCTGCACGACCCCGAGGTGTACGCGTACATGAAGGGCTACACCCCGTACGAGAACGTGCGCGCCGTCGAGTACCCGGCGATCTTCGCCTCGACCTCGCTCAACGACACCCGCGTGTTCTTCGTCGAGCCCGCCAAGTGGGTGGCGCGCCTGCGCGAGACGATCACGAGCGATCCCGAGGAGCGTCCCGTGCTGCTGCGTTGCGAGATGGTCGCCGGGCACGGTGGGCGGTCCGGGCGCTACGCCAAGTGGGACCAGCGGGCCGACGAGCTCGCGTGGCTGCTCGACCAGCTCGGGGCCACCGCCCGGATCTGAGCGGTGTCCGCGGGACTTGCGGGTCCTGCGGGTCAGCGGGTCAGCGGGTCAGCGTCGGGCGTGGCCGTGACGCGGGACCACCAGCGGCCCGCCGTTGACCGGATCCTCGATCACCTGGGCCTCGATGCCGAACACGTCCTGGAGCATCGCGGGCACGATGATCTCCTCCGGCGTGCCCTCGGAGTGCACCGCGCCGTCCTTCATGATGATCAGGTCGCTCGCGTACCGCGCGGCGTGGTTGATGTCGTGGAGCACCGCGACGACGGTCTGCCCGTCGTCGTTGAGCTGGGCGAACAGGTCCAGCAGCCCGATCTGGTGGGACACGTCGAGGAACGTCGTCGGCTCGTCGAGCAGCAGCAGACCGGTCTCCTGGGCGAGCACGAGCGCCACCCACGCCCGCTGGCGCTGGCCGCCGGAGAGCTCGTCCACGGGACGATCGGACAGGTCCTGCATCCCCGTGGCCTCGAGGGCACGGGCGACGGCGTCGGCATCGGCCGCGGTCCAGCGCGAGAGCATCGACTGGTGGGGATAGCGTCCGCGGGCGACGAGGTCGGCGACGGTGATGCCCTCGGGGGCCGAGGCCGATTGCGGGAGCAGGCCCAGGCGCCGGGCCAGAGCCCGGGCACCCATCGCGTGGATGTCCTGGCCGTCGAGGGTGACCTGACCCGAGCGCGGTCGCAGGAGGTTCGCGAGCGCCCGCAGGGTGGTCGACTTCCCGCACGCGTTGGGGCCCAGGATCACCGTGAAGCTGCCCGGCCGGACGGAGACCGAGAGGTCCTGGGCGATCACCCGGGCGTCGTAGGCGAGGGTGGCCCCGGTCATCCGGAGCCCCGTGGCGGCGATGGGGGCGTGGGCGCTGATCACAGACGTCCCTTCCTGTTCTCGAGGGCGACGAGGTACGTGAGGTAGAGGCCGCCGAGCGCGACGGTGACGACCCCGAGCTGGAGCTCGGTGGCGAAGGCGTGCTGGGCCACGAGGTCTGCGGCCAGCGTGCCGAGCGCGCCCACGCCGATCGCCGGGAGCATCGGCGTGCCCTGGGCCCGTACGAGGCGGCGCCCGATCTGCGGCGCCGCGAGCGCCACGAAGGTCACGGGGCCCGCGATGGTCGTCGCGACCGCCACGAGGAGCACCCCGATCCCGTTGCCCAGCAGCCGGGTGCGGCCGGGGGTGGCGCCGAGCGCGGAGCCGAGGTCGTCGCCGAGGTCCAGCTGGGCCAGGGGCCGGCTGAGCGGGACGCACAGGGCCAGGGCGACCGCGGCGCACAGCAGCATCGGCGTGACGTAGGGCCAGGTCGATCCGGCGAGGGAGCCCACGCCCCAGGAGGCCGCCGCGAGGGCGCTGTCGAGGTCCGCGGTGAGCACGAGGTAGGTGTCGATGCTCGCGAGCATGGCCGTGAGCCCGATCCCCATGATGATGAGCCGGAACCCCTGGGCCTGCCCGCGGCGGGCCAGCAGCACGACGATCACGGCGGTCGCGAGTCCGCCCAGCAGGGCGCCCCCGGCCACGGGATAGAAGGCGGTCGTCCCCGCCACGAGGATGACCAGCAGGCCGCCCGTGTGGGCACCCGTGGTGAAGCCGATGATGTCCGGGGAGCCCAGCGGGTTGCGGGTCAGGGTCTGGAAGATCGCCCCCGAAGCACCGAGCACGGCGCCGACGGCGATCGCGGCGAGCGCCCGCGGCAGACGCCAGGTGACGACGTACAGCTCGATGATCTTGCGCGCATGCCCCTGCAGCGCCGCGACGACGTCCGGGAGCGGCACGAAGCGCTCTCCCAGCATGAGCGCGAGGGCGAGGCACGCGAGCAGGAGCACGAGGATCACGGCCCCCACCACGAGGGAGCGCACGGGGACCCGCGCACGCACGGGTCCGGGCAGACCGATCCACCGGTACCCGAAGCGGATCGGCGCCGTGGCACGCCGACGCTCGGCGGTCCCGGCGCTCACAGCGCGTTCACCCGCTTGCGGCGGGCCAGCGCGATGAGCAGGGGCGCTCCGACGAAGGCGGTGACGACGCCCACGGGCAGCTCGGCGCCGCCCAGCACGACCCGCGCGAGCACGTCCGAGGCCAGCAGCAGGACCGCGCCGCCGGGGGCGCTGAGGGCGATGATGAGCCGCTGATCGGGCCCGAGGATCCAGCGGATCGCGTGCGGCACCATGAGTCCGACGAAGCCGATGGGTCCGGCGACCGCCGTGGCGGCTCCCGCCAGCAGCGTGAGCCCGAGGACGGCGAGGGTGCGGGTGCGTCGCACCCGGGTGCCCAGCGAGCTGGCCAGGTCCTCGCCGAGGGCGATCGCGTTGAGCCCACGGGCGCAGGCGAGCGCGAGGACGCCGCCGACGAGCAGGAACGGCACCATCGTCAGGGCCTCGTCGAGCGTACGGCCCAGCAGCGTCCCGGCCGCCCAGACCCGGAAGCGGTCGAAGGTCTGGGGGTCCCCGAGGCGGATCGCGGCCCCGAAGCCGCTCAGGAAGGCCCCGACGGCGATCCCCGACAGGGTCATCCGGATCGGGGACGCCGGTCCCCGTCCGAGCGAGCCCACGAGCACGACGACGCCCGTGGCCGCGCCGGCGCCGAGGATCGCGGCGAGCACGAGGGCGGGCGTGCCCGTGGCTCCGAGCACCGCGATCGCGAGGATCACGGCCAGTGCCGCTCCGGCGTTGACGCCGAGGATCCCCGGGTCCGCGAGCGGGTTGCGGGTGAAGCCCTGCACGAGGGCGCCAGCCAGCGCGAGCGCGGAGCCCACGAGCAGGCCCAGGACCGTGCGCGGGACGCGGTACTGCCACACGATGGTGTGGGCCTCCTGCGCGACGGCGATGCTCGGGCCCTGGGCGAGGGCACCCCAGACCTGGCCGGGGGTCAGCATCTTGGCGCCGACCGTGAGGGACAGGACCACGACCGCCACGAGGGCCAGGACCACCACGGCGAGCGCCGCCAGCAGGCGCCCCGGCCGAGGGCCCCGCGCTGCGGGCGTCGCCGGGCGGTCCTCGCGGGGCGGCGCGAGCGCCGTCATGGTCAGCCCTCGAGCGCGTCGAGCGCGGCGGTGACCTGTCCGAGCGAGTACCGGGCGTCGGAGAAGCCCGCGACCGTGCATTTGCCGAAGGGGTAGGTGTGGCCCTGCTGGACGGCCGGGAGCTGCGTGTAGAGGTCCGAGCCCTGGTAGGCGGCGTTGAGCGGGTTGGGCTGGGCGGTCATGTCGGTGCCGTAGAAGAGGATGTTCGCATCGCCGAGCACGTCGAGGGTCTGCTCGACCGCGACGGCCTTCTCCGCGGACTTCTCGCCCTGCACCGCCTGATCCTCCTGGGCCGACCAGGTGGGGATGAGCGGGGTGATGATCGTCCCGGCCATGTTCTGGCTGCCCCACAGGTAGACGTTGCCCTCCTCGTAGACGTCGTAGACGCCGACGACGAGATCACCGGTGACCGCGGCGTACTTCTCGCCCGCCGCCTTGAGCTCGGCCTGCCAGTCCGACTGCAGCTTCTCGTACTGGGCGGTGCGGTTGACGGCGTCGGCGACCTGCTGGACGCGCACCCACCACTCCTTGCGCTCGCCTCCGCGCAGCAGGAACTGGTAGACGGGGGCGATGTCCTTCAGCTGCTGGATCAGCGAGTCCTCGAGGGCGTTGGTGGCCAGGATGAGGTCGGGCTCGAGCTCGGCGACCTTCTCGACGTCGGGGTTGCCCTTGCCGTCGTCGATCACCGGCACGTCCTTCATGACGTCCCAGATCTGCGGGGTGGTGAACTTCTTGACGTCCTGCTGGCCGCCCGTGGTGCCCAGGCCCGCGGTGCCGGCGGGCTTGCCGCCGAGGTCGATGAGGGCCTGGGTCCCGGCGTAGTGCAGCACGACGATCTTCTGGGGGTCGGCGGGGACCTCGACCTGCGCGCCGGTGGCGTCGGTGACGGTGCGGGGGCCGGAGGTGCCTCCGGCGTCGGAGGCACCCGAGGTGCCGGCGTCCTCCCCGCCTCCGGAGCAGGCGGCGAGGGCGAGGGCGGCGGCCCCTGCGGCGGAGGTTCCCAGGAGCTGGCGGCGGGTCGGTGCGTTCATGGCGGATCCTTCGTGTTCGGTGTGCGGTGCGCGTGCTCGGGAGAGCACGGGATGGTGGTCGGGATGCGGCAGTTCGGGCCCGGGGTCGGGGTCGGGGTCAGGCGGTGCCGAGGATCAGGGAGGGGCCGAACCCCCAGCCGAGGGGAGCCACCCGGATCTCGTGCAGGCCCAGTCCGTGGAGGAGCTCGGTGTGGCGGGCGCCCGTGCGCAACGGCACGCCGGTGGAGGCGAGCGCGGTGAGCGCATCGGCGGCGAGGTGGTCATCGGTGCGTGCCCCATCGGCGAGGGCGGCGACGATCACGAGCGTCCGGGCTCCACGGCCGACGAGGCGGGCGTACTGCTCGTCGTCCGCGGCGTCGAGGGCCAGCTGGACCAGCAGCGTCGTGGTCTCGGGCACGGTCGTCGCGTCGTCCGAGACCTCGACGTCCAGGGCCTGACGCTGGGCAGGCGGGACCTCTGTCAGGCGTCGGCGGGTCTCCTCCTCGTCCGCGGCCGGGATGCGCAGGGTGATCCGGCGCCCCGGGCGGTCGCGGGCGAGCGCCACGGCGGTGGGCACGATCCCGTCGCCGATGACCGTCACCGCCGGTGCGTCGTGCAGCGCGGGCACCGCCACGAGCGGCGGGAGGTTGTAGAGGAGGGTCCGCTCGGCGGCGTCGTGGACGCGCGCGGCCACCGCCGGGTCCTCGGCGCGCCAGGTCGCGAGGGCCCGATCGGGACCGTCGTACCGCGCGGGGCGGCCGGTGCGGAGGGTGTCGACGAGCCCGAGGAGGGACAGCTCGAGCCGGTTCAGGGGGTCCGCGAGGTCGAGGGAGTCCTGGGCGGACTCCTCGAGGAGCACCTCGCCCAGGGCCGTGAGGCGCAGGCGGTCGTCGTGGCGGGCCACCAGCTCGAGGGCCTCGAGGGCGTCGAGCAGGGGTGCCAGGCGCGTCAGCGGGATGCCGGTGGCACCGGTCAGCGCGGCTGGGGTGTCGGTGCCCTCGACCACGAGGGCCGGGATCCCGAGCGTGGTCGCCACGCGGACGGCGACGGGAGGGAGCAGCTCGCTCATCTCGTGCAGGCGGCGGGCGAGCTCCGAGGGGCTCGCAGGGCGAGAGGCGGCCCGGGGCGCAGGGGGCGCGCCGACCTCGGCGGACGCGTTGGGCGTGCCGGTCGCGATGGGCGCACCGGTCGCGATGGGCGCGCCGGGTCCGCCTGCCTCGAGGGGCGGTGGATTCGGGGCGGGACTCGCGGCCCCGGGGCCCTGTCCGCCTGCGCCGCCGACGTCCGCTCGGGTGCCCGGGTCATGGCTCGTGCGACGCCAGTAGCCGTTGACCTCGACGTCCTCGGGACGCAGCCCGCGCTCGGTGCGGAGGTGGCGGCGGATCGGCGCGATGGTCAGGGTCTCCCCTGCGCACCACGCGTAGCCGCGCCCGGGCGGGAGCTCGAGCCCTCGGACGGCGTCGGCCAGCAGGGTCGAGTAGCCGGGTCGGACGTCGTGGGGCCGCACGAGCCAGCGGATCTCCGCATCGGCACGGGTGGTGAGCTCCTGCCGGTCAGCCGTGGACGGCACCTCGACCAGGACGATCGCGCGGGTGCCCGCGGGGGCCTCCTCGAGACGGCGTCCCACCGCGGGCAACGCGGTCTCGTCGGCGATCAGCAGGTGCCAGTCGACGTCGGGGCTCACGCCGGCACTGGTCTTGGGCCCGGCGAAGCGCAGCGGATCGCCCACGCGGGCCCCCAGCGCCCACTCGGCGGCCAGCCCGCCCTCGTGGACCACGAAGTCCAGGTCGAACTCGTCCTCACGGACGGCTCGGACCGTGTAGTCCCGGGTCCGTGCCAGAGCCCCCGGCGCCCAGGCGAAGCGCTCGCCGTCCTGGACGCCGACGTCCCCGAAGTCGTCGCGCCCGGTCGGGATCACGAGCTTGACGTGGTCGTCGAACCCGTCGGAACGGAAGGCCGGGACGTCGTGCCCGTCGTGACGACCTGCCTGCAGGTCGGGCCCGCCCACGGTGATCCGTCGCATGTGCGGCGTCAGGTCCTCGATGCGCCGGACGGTCACCTCACGCAGGGTGATCGGGAAGATGGACAGCTCGCGTGAGGTGCGGGGCATGGGGGCGTCGGTCTCCGGAGGACGGGGATGTCGGGCGCCGAGCGGGTTCGGCGAGCCTCACCTTACTCCCGGGGTGACGGGGGCTGTCCACCCACGTCCGTCCTCCGTGCCGGGACGGCGCAGGGCGCGGCACCTGGGGTGCCGGGCCCTGCGCGGAGCGACCGCGTCCGTCGGTCTGCCTGCCGGCTCGTCGGCCGACCGGTCCGTGGGCCGACCGGCCGTGGGCCGACCTGCCGCGTCGTCCGTCAGAAGGCCGGGATGACCGAGCCGTCGGTGTAGGTGCTCTCGATGAACTTCTTGACGTCCTCGGTGTGCAGCAGCTCGTCGAGCTTCTTCAGGCCGGCGTTGTCCTTGTCGTCCTCGCGGACGGTGAGGAAGTTCGCGTAGGGGCTGTCCTCGTTCTTCTCGAGGATGATCGCCTGCTCGGAGGGCTTCAGGCCCGCCTCGAGGGCGTAGTTGCCGTTGACGACGCCCGCGGCGAAGTCGCCCAGGGAGCGCGGGATCTGCGCGGCCTCGAGCTCCGTGAACGTGAGGTTCTTGGGGTTCTCGGCGATGTCGGCGGTCGTCGCGTCGGTGACCTCGACGCCGTCCTTGATCGTGATGACCTCGTACTGCGCCAGCAGGCCCAGGCCGCGTCCGCGGTTGGTGGGGTCGTTGGCGATCGCGATGGAATCGCCGTCCTTGAGCTCGGCGATGTCCGTGATCGTGTCGGAGTACAGGCCCAGGGGCTCGATGTGGATGCCCGCGAAGGCGTGGAGCTTGTAGCCCTTCTCCTTCTCCTGGGTCTCCAGGAACGGGGCGTTCTGGAAGTAGTTGGCGTCGATGTCGCCGTCCTCGAGCGCCTGGTTGGGGATCTGGTAGTCCGTGTAGGGCGTGATCTTCAGGCCCAGCCCGGCGTCCTTGGCCAGGTTGTCCTGCACGAACTGCAGGATCTCCGCGTGGGGCTTGGGCGAGGCGCCGACGTTGATGGTGGTCACGCCGTTCTCCTCCTCGGGGCCCTGGGCGCCGCCGCCGAAGGCGCCGCAGGCGGAGAGGGTCACGGCGGTCGCGCCGAGGCCGGTGAGGGTGAGGAGGGTACGACGGTCGATGGACTGCATGGTGAGGCTCTCCTGGAGTTTCGGGATTCTGGGGTTCGGGATGAGGGACGGGGGGTCAGACGTTGCGGGCGCGGTGGTCCACGGCCAGGGCCAGGCGGCTGCCGATCACCTGCACGCCGATGACGAGGACGACGAGGACGAGGACGGTCGCGACCATCACGACGTTGTCGTAGCTCTGGTAGCCCATGCGGATCGCGAGGTCGCCGAGGCCCTTGCCGCCGACGGTGCCCGCCATGGCGGTGTAGCCGATGACGGCGATCGCCGTCGCGGTGAGCGAGCTGATGATCCCGGGCAGCGCCTCCGGCAGCAGCACCTGGCGGATCACCTGCCAGCGCGAGGCTCCCATCATCTGCACGGCCTCGATCTTCCCGGCGGCGATCTCCCGCAGGTTGATCTCGATGAGGCGGGCCAGGAACGGGATCGCCGAGATCGCGAGCGCGAACATCGCGGCGTTGGGGCCGGTGACCCGGCCCACCACGAAGCGCGTCACGGGGATCAGCGCGATGATCAGGATGATGAAGGGGAAGGACCGCCCGACGTTGACGACGAAGCCGACGACGGCGTTGACCACGCGCGCCGGGCCGGACCGCGCCCGGGAGGTCTCGAACAGCAGGACCCCCAGCGGCACGCCGATGATCGTGGCCAGCAGCATCGTGCCCGCGGTCATGTAGAGGGTGATCAGGGTGTTGGACCACAGGGACGTGTTGGAGTCCCACGTGGAGAAGATCGGGTTGTCCAGCCAGTCGCTCATCGCGTCACCTCCTGGGCCACCACGCCGGCGGCCTCGAGCTCGTGCAGGAAGGTCTGCAGACCCTCCTGGCTGATGGGCGCCCCGGAGTCGTTGCGCAGGGCCAGCTGCACGCGGCCCACCTGACGGCCGCCGATGGTCTCGATGGTCCCGGCGACGATCGTGGCGCGGGCACCGTGGCGCTCGGCGAGCCGCACGATGTCGTCGCTGGTCCGCAGGGACTCCGAGTCCCAGTAGTCGCAGTTGACGACCAGCGCGCTGATGCCCGTGGGCGCGGGCGGCAGCGGGATCAGCTCGGAGGACAGCGGCCCGTGGGGGTCGCTCGCCACCTCGACGAGCGTCCCGGACTGCACGACGCGGCCGTTCTCGAGCAGCGTGACGGCGTCGCACACCTCGCGGACCACGGACATCTCGTGGGTGATGATCACGACGGTGATCCCGAGGCGATCCCGCAGCCCCTGGATGAGGTCGAGGATCTGGCGGGTGGTCGCCGGGTCGAGCGCGCTGGTGGGCTCATCGCACAGGAGCACCTTGGGCTCGGCGGCCAGGCCCCGGGCGATCCCGACCCGCTGGACCTGTCCGCCCGAGAGCTGCGCGGGGTGGTTGTGCTCGCGGCCCTGCAGCCCGACCAGCTCGACGAGCTCGGCCACGCGCGCGGCGCGCTGGGCCCGCGGGACGCCGGCGATCTCGAGCGGATGGGCGATGTTCTGGGCGGCGGTGCGCGAGTCCAGGAGGTTCGCGTGCTGGAAGACCATGCCGATCCCGCGGCGCGCGGCGCGCAGCTCGGCCCCTTCGAGCGCCGCGATGTCGGTCCCGCCGACGTGCACGTGGCCCGAGGTGGGCTTCTCGAGACCCGTGAGGCAGCGGATGAGCGTGGACTTGCCCGCCCCGGAGCGGCCCACGATCCCGTGGATCTGCCCCGCCTGGACGGCGAGGTGGATGTCGTCGAGCGCGACGACGCGCTCGCCGCCGCCGGGCGCGTCGAAGACCTTCGTCAGGCCGTCCAGAGTGATCACCCCGGAGTAAAACAGAGAGGGGCGCCTTCGCAGACGGAAACGGACACACAAGGTGCGCTTTCGGCTGCCATGCGTGGGACATATCACCGCGATCCGGCTCGCGGCGCACGTCGCCGCCATCGTCCGGGCCCTTCACGCTCCCGCTCCCCCGCACGCGGGTGGTCCGGGCCGCGCGATGCGGCGCGGCGGACGTCGGCGCACGATAGCGTCGGCCCCGACGTCGGCATCGCGCCGCCCTCCCGGACCCGAGGAGCCCCGATGGACCGTCCCTCCGCTCTCGAACCGACCGCGACCGGACGCCGGCTCCCGGACGGCCGTCTGGCGCTGTCGCGAACGCTGCCGCGCTCCCCCGCCCTGATGTGGGCCGCGATCACGGACCCCGATCGCACGGCGCGGTGGTTCGGCCGCTGGAGCGGCGACCCCGCCTCCGGCACGATCAGCGTGACCCTCGCGGCGGAGAAGGGTGCCCCCGCCGCGACCGCGCACGTGCTCGCATGCGAAGCACCCCGACGACTCGTCCTCGAGTTCCCCCAGGGCGAGGACTCCTGGACGATCGAGCTCACCGTCAGCGGCGGCGGCGAGGTCTCGACGGTGACGCTGGCCCAGGCCATCGCGGATCCGGAGGCCGCCGCGATGATCGGCCCCGGCTGGGAGTTCTACCTCGACCGTCTCGTGGCCGCCGCGGAGGGACGCGACCTCGCCGAGATCGTCTTCGAGCCGGACTACGTCCCGGAGCTGTGCGACCACTATCGGGCGCTGTATTCCGGCTGATCATCGACGCCGCGGGGCCATGCGGCGACGGTGCGCGTCACGCGGGGCGGACCTCCACCGTGCCCGTGTTCCCCTCGGGAACCACGCGACCCGTGCGGTTCCGACATCGGGCTGCGGTCGCAGCTCCCTCAGCCCCGACGCCGGCGCTCCCGGAAGAAGTCCCGCAGCAGATCCCCGCACTCCCGGGCCCGCACGCCGGCGGTGACCTCGGCACGATGGTTCAGCCGCGGCTCGCGCACCAGGTCGTAGAGGGAGCCCGCCGCACCGGCTTTGGGGTCGGCCGCGCCGTAGACCACGCGGTCGATGCGGGAGAGCACGATCGCCCCCGCGCACATCGTGCAGGGCTCGAGCGTGACGACGAGAGTGCAGCCGGAGAGGTTCCAACGGCCCGTGACCCGCGCGGCCTCGCGCAGGGCGATGACCTCCGCGTGGGCGGTCGGATCCTCGTCGGCCTCGCGGCGATTGCCTGCGCGGGCGATCACCACGCCGTCGGGGTCGGCGACGACGGCACCGATCGGCACGTCGGGACGCGGGCGCGCCGCCGCGGCGCGCGCCTCGAGGATCGCGCACGCCATGAGGTCGTCGTCGGGCAGATGCATCGGTCCATCATGCCCCGGGGACCCGTTGTCCCGGCTCGTCGCCCGCGCCGTCCCGGACCCCTGCGGGACGAGCGTCGCCGCACGTCGCACGGCCCTCCACGGGACCTCCGGGCACGCTCCCGGTACCGCTCCCTGCGGTAGATTGACCCCCATGCGCGTCCTCGAGATCGATCACCCCCTCGTCGCCCACAAGCTGACCGTCCTGCGGGACCGCAGCACCCACTCCTCGGTGTTCCGGCAGCTCGCCGACGAGCTGGTCACGCTCCTGGCCTACGAGGCGACGCGGAACGTCGCCGTCGCACCCGTCGAGATCGAGACCCCCGTCTCCGGGATGACGGGCACCAAGCTCACCAACCCCAAGCCGATGGTCGTCCCGATCCTCCGTGCCGGCCTCGGGATGCTCGACGGGATGACGCGCCTGCTGCCGACGGCCGAGGTCGGGTTCCTGGGCATGGTCCGCAACGAGGAGACCCTCGAGGTCACGACCTATGCCAACCGCCTGCCCGACGACCTCACGGGACGCCAGTGCTTCGTCGTGGACCCGATGCTCGCCACGGGCCACACCCTCATCGCCGCGGTGAACTACCTCCACGAGCGCGGCGCCCGCGACATCACATGCGTGACGCTGCTGTCCGCACCCGAGGGCATCGCGACCCTCTCCGAGGCGATCGGCGAGGACGTCGACCTCACCGTGGTGACCGCCGCGATCGACGACCGTCTCAATGCCAGCGGCTACATCGTCCCGGGTCTCGGGGACGCGGGCGACCGCCTCTTCGGCGTCGTCGACTGATCCCCGGAGGACGCCGCCGCCATTCGCGTTCACGGGATGTCATGTATCCCACGATGTGGTCGGATGCTTGCGTCCCTCCGGCTCGCCGGTGCATTGTCCTTCCCATGACGTCCGCAGAGATCCGTGTCGAGGCCACCATCCCGGTGGCCTCCGCGTCGATGCCCTGCTGCCGCATGCACATGTCGATGATGTGCATGACGCATCGTCAGCCGAGCCTCTGATCGCTCGAGAATCCTCCGGGGTCGGCTGACAGGGGCCGGCCGAGAGGCGTGGGCCCCCGGTGCCACCGGGAGCACAACCCCAGGTCCGCCGCCCCCCTCACGGGAGTCGCAGCAGATCCACCACGGGATCCCGGGTCCACCCCGTCAGCGCCGCACCGGCGCCCGCATCGACCGGAGTCCCCGCCATGACCATCGCCCTGGACCGACCCACCCGCACCGTCCGCCCCGCCGCAGCCTCCCTGCGACCGGCACCCCAGCACCCCTCTTTCACGGCCCCGTCCTCCCGAGCACCCCGTCCGGACGCCGCCACGCAGACGGTGAACGTGACCCTCACGATCGCCCTGCCCGCGGGCACCGCCGACGTCGAGGCGGCCCGTCTGGCCGACACCCTGCGATCCCAGGCCCTGCGCCTGACCGCCGGGCGCCGCGCCCGGGCCACCGTCGAGGTCTCCTCCCCGCACCCGTTCACGAGCACCACCGCGGGCACCCCGAACGCCGGCTCCGGCGCCGCGCTGCGCGCGCTGCCCTCGGCCTCGCTGCCCTCGGCGCCGGCCCGTCCGACCCGTGATCGACGCCCCGGGGTCGTCTCCCCAGACTCGCCGGCCCGCCGCGACATCGAGAACGCCCGTCGGCGCACCCGGCAGGCCACCGCGGTCAGCCCCGCGGAACCGGCACAGCTCGGGAACGCATCCCTCGTGATCGACCTGTACGGCCGCCGCGTCCGCATCGACGGCACCGACGTCGACCTCACCTACAAGGAGTTCGAGCTGCTGGCCCACCTCGCACGCCACTCGCGTCGCATCGTCGGGCGCGAGGAGCTCCTGACGTCGGTGTGGGCCGATGCCGATGCCGAGACCGGCGAGCGCACGGTCGACGTGCACATCCGTCGCGTGCGCACCAAGCTCGGCCGCTACCGCCGTCTCATCTCGACCGTCCGCGGCTCCGGCTACCGCCTGGACCCGGGCAGCGACGTCGCGGTCCTCGACTGATCCTGCCCGATCTGAACCGGGACCGCCCGATCAGGGACGACGTGACCGGATCCGGGACGACCGGATCGACTGCACCTCGTGAACGGCGTGTGCGACATCGTGGTGGGAGCAGCGCGCGCGGACCGGGCCGGGCCCTGGCGTGCACGAGCGGCCCGGAGCTCCCTCCCGGAGAACCGGGGGGCTCACGGGCCGCTCGCATGCCTGATGCGGCCGCACGGTGGATGCGGTGATCAGGCGTGGCGATCCGGGTCTGCGGTGGGGGGAACCTGACTCCGGGTCGCCGACCGCCTCCCCGGAGGGGGGTCTGGAGAGACGGGGCTTGTGCGCCCGGTGACGTGCGGCGACGCCTTCCGACGCCGCATCACCACCGATGCCCGCAAGTCTAGGTGCGGCCTTCGCGGGCTGTAAACGCGGGCGGGCGTCTTCACACCTCCGATGTCCTCGGGGCCCCCGGGTCATGGTCGGGTGTTGACCTGCCCGGTGCCCGTCGCCAGCGGTGCGCGGAGGCCCCGGATCCGCCCCCGACCTCTCACGACGGTGGTACTGCCCATCTCCGTCCCTGAGACGACCGGATGCCCCGGCACGTCCGCGGGCCTCAGGGTTCAAAGGTTCGGCAAAATCACGAGGGGGTCACGGCGCGTGTCCCAAAAGAGCACCCCGTGACCGTCGCGTCGTCGTGGACCTTGCGCAGGCCCAGGGTGCCGGCCTCGGCGCGCTCCCTCTCAAGGACGCGCACGCGCGCGAGGACCTCGAGCGCCCCGGCACGGGTGGCGCACCGCTCGGCGAGGGCGGAGTCATCCAGCAGACCCAGCTCGTCGACGGCCCGGGTGATGCCATCGCTCACCAGCACCGCGCCGCGCAGGTCCTCGAGCGGCTCCGCGCCCACGAGCGCCTCCTCGGCGGCGTGCAGCTCGTGGCGGGCCACCCAGAACCCGCCCGGACGGTTGCGCCGCGCCTCGATCGCCGCCGCCGTCCGCTCCTCGGCAACCACGCGTGCGAGCCGGTCATCGGTGATGCGGGACACCGGGCCTCCCCCATGGCGCAGCAGGAGCAGGGAGGAATCGCACAGGACCAGATGCTCGAGGACATCCGACGTCTCCCGGACCGCGACGACCGTGGCCGAGGGCGCGCCGCGCTCGAGATCGCACGTGCCCGCGTGGAGCTCCCGCACCTGCGTGAGCGCGGTGGCCAGCGCGGCCCGCGGGCTCGCCGAGGCGTCGCCCAGGGCCGTCAGGAGGGCATCGGCCAGGGAGCGCGCGAACCATGCGACCGAGTGGTGGCAGCCCGCGCGCCAGGCGCGCGGGATCCCGGCCCCGTCGACGAGCACGGCGACGCGGTCCCCGGAGCGCGCGGCGTCCTCGTTCTCCGCCTCGGTACGCGAGGGATCGGTGACGGTGAAGGTCTCCATCCCGGCACGGTACCCAGGCGTGGCCTACAGTGATGTCCGCCGAGACCTCGTGCGCCAGCGTGCGCGAGGCACCCCGAGACCCCGCGAGCCGACCCGGACGGGCGGAGAAGAAGGAGCCCTCGATGATCGTGCAGGCGCGGATCATGTCCGACACGGAGGCCACCCTCCACCTTCCCGACGGCGAGCAGCAGCTCACCGCCGCGACGCTCCCCGAGCTGCGCGCCCACGTCAAGCAGGCGTTCATCGACGAGGCCCGCCGCCGCCACGAGTCGGTCGACGTGCAGATCGTGGAGCCGGACCGGGTGCACCACCTCGCGGTCGAGCCCAGCGGCCGGATCGCCAACCGCGTGCCCGATGACCGTCCGGTCTTCGGACCGCCCACCCCCGCGCCCGGCGCGCCCCTCGTTGCCGCGGACGCCGGGACCCAGCGCGCGGCCGGAGGGTCCCACGCGGCACCGCGCGAGGACGACGCCGATGCGACCCGCGCCATCCCGCGGATCACCGACGCCACCGAGGACCCCGCCACCGCCGCCGTGGCGCCGGGGCCCGCCGCGGAGACCGACGCCGACGCGCCGGCGCCCGAGGCCCCGACGGACCCGACCCCCGGATCCGGGCACCGGGGACGGCACTCCCAGCCGGAGTCGACGTCGGCTCCCGAGGCGGAGCAGGCGCCCGCGCGGACGACCCCGGCCGACGCCAAGCCCGAGACGGCACCGATCATCGACCGCGCGCCGCTGTTCCCCCGGACTCCGGCCCCGACCTCGCCGGACCCGGCGCCCGTGACCGCTCCCGTGCCTGCCGCGGGGGGCACGCCGGCACCATCGGCCTCGTTCCCGAGCGCCACGCCGGCACCGGCCGCCGACGAGGAGCCCGCTCCGGCCGCCGTCGACGGATCCGTCGCGGCCACCGATGCGGCCCCGGCGCGGGACGCCCACATCGCCGAGGGGGCGCCGAGCGCGCCCGCCCCGGAGCCGACCCCGACCTCGTCGTCCCCCCGCAGCGCGACGGCCTCGCGGTCCGCGGCGCGGCCCGTCGCCGCTCCCGCGGTGAGTGCCGACGGCAAGCCGCTGCCGACGCTCCAGGATCTCCGCGGGGGCACCCGCCCGCTGGCGGCGGCGCCGCCCACGCGAGGCTTCCCCGCCTTCATCACCCGTCTCACCGGCGGTGGGATCACGCCCCGCCCCAATCGCGCCGAGCGTCGCGAGCGGGCCGAGACCGAGCGGATCCGCCGACCGCTCGAGCACCCCCGCAACATCGTCGTGGTCAACCTCAAGGGCGGCGCCCACAAGACCACCGCCTGCCTCATGATCGCCTCGACCCTGGGCGTGGCCCGCGGTGCGAGCGTCCTGGCCTGGGACAACAACGAGACCCGCGGGACCCTGGGCTGGCGCGGCTCGCAGGGAGAGAACCACCACACGGTTCGCGACCTCCTGGACGACCTCGAGACCCTCGGGGACGGCGCGAGCGCCTCGGACCTCGACCGGTACGTGCGCCACCAGGACGCGACCCGGTTCGACCTGCTCGCCTCCGACGAGGACGCGGGCTCGGCGATGCTCATGGACGGCCCCGCCTTCGCCGACCTCAACGAGGCGCTGTCCCGCTTCTACCGCGTCAAGGTGATCGACACCGGCAACAATGTGCGGGCCTCGAACTGGCTCGCGGCCGTCGGCGCGGCCGATCAGCTCGTCATCATCTCCACGGTCCGCGAGGACACCTTCAACGCCGCGGCGTGGATGATCGACGAGCTGCGGGCCACGGGCTACGCCGACAAGGTCGACCACGCGGTGACGATCCTGTCCCACTCCTCCGCCAAGGGCATCGACAAGGTGCTCCACAAGCGCCTGCTCTCGCACTTCGGGGCCCATACCCGGGTCGTGCACGAGGTGCCGTTCGAGAAGCAGTTCGTCGACGGCGGCGAGCTCGACTGGTCGCGCGTGAGCCGCGAGACCAAGCGCGCATGGCTCGCGGCGACCGCCACCATCGTCGACGGCCTCTGAGCGCGGGTCGACCGCGCGCCTCGTCCGTCGGCGGCGGGCTCTAGGCTGAGCGGATGCCGCTCGTCCGCCTGGATCTCGTCCTCGATGGGAGTCTCGGCATCGCCGTCTGGGCCCGCGAGCGCACGGACGCCGGGCGCTCGCGCCCCGTCGGGGATCTCTCCGCCCTCCTGTCCGTGGCTCCCCCGGCGTTGGCCGAGGGCCTGACACCGCTGACCGGCACCCTCCGCCACCGCGCCGTCATCGGCACCCATCGCGTCCCGGCCCGCGCGGTCTCGCCCTCCGAGCTGACCGTGCTGCTGGGCGCCGTGCGCGCGGCGATCCTCGTGCGCGCGGCGGAGCTCGGGACCGATGCCGCCGCGCTCCTGGAACGCCTGGGCGCGGACGGGGCGGCGCTGGCCCTGGCGCCCGAGCTCGTGGCCATGCCCGGCCTGCTCGCGGCCGTCCGCGCCGACGACGCCGCGATCGCCCTCGTCGAGGCGCGGCACGTGCGACCGGTCCTGGACGAGCACGCCGACGGCGTCCGCGCCCTCTGGCGCGGACTCGACGGGGACGGGGACCTCCTGGAGGACCCGCTGCTCGACGTCCTCGTGGACCACCGCTGCCGAGCCGCCCTCTGGCCGCTGGTGCCCGCGCCGACCGGGGCGCCTGCTGCCGCGGGTCCCGCGGCGCGCGGGGCCGAGCTGCTCGCGGCCCTGACCGATCCCGCCCGCAGGATCGGCGCGAGCATCCCCGTGGTGCGCCGGATCGGGTCCGCGCTGGACGCGTACCTCGCCTCGGCCCGGGCGCGGGTGCGCGTGGGCGGCGGGGAGCTCGAGCTGGTCGTCCGACTGCACGAGCCTCCGCTGGGGGCCGCGTGGCCCCTCCAGACGTGCCTGCGCGAAACCGACGGGACCGTCCACCCCGTCGCGGATCTGCGCGCCGTCGGGGACCTCACCGCGGCGGGCGCGGCAGAGGCCGCGGGCACGATCCTGCGCCATGCCCCCACCCTCCGCACCGCGCAGGTGGACCCGAGCGGCACCGACTGGCTGCTGAGCACCCGGGAGGCCTCCGACTTCCTCACCCTCGACGCGCCGCTGCTGGACGCCGCGGGCGTGACCGCGATGCTGCCGCGGAACTGGACCGCCCGGCGCACGAGCGTGCGCGCCGAGGTCACCGACGCACCGCCCGAGCGCACCGGTCCCTCGGTGGGGCTGCAGGCGATGATGTCGTTCCGCTGGAAGGTCGCCGTCGGGGAGACCGAGCTGACCGACGAGGAGATCGAGGAGATCCGCGCCGCCCAGGGCGAGCTCGTCCAGCTGCGCGGCAGCTGGGTGCGTCTGGACCAGGCCACCCTCAAGGCCGCCGAGCGGTTCCTCGACGCCTTCTCGCGGTCCTCCGGCGGCGACGGTGCCGAGCGGGCCGCACGCGCCCGGGCGATCGCCGCCCGACCGGAGCCGTCGCCGCGAGCACCCGCCTCCGGCACGGGGTTCGCGCCGCTCGCGGGCGACGAGGGGGAGGCTGCGGCCGCCGGGACGGGGGCCGGATCGGCGGAGGCCGTCGTCGGGAGTGATCCCGCGGGCACCGCCGCGCGCGGTGACCTGAGCCTGCGGGACTGGCTCGCGCTGCTGGCCTCCGCGGAGGCCGACGGCGTCGAGATCGGCGGCACCGACGTCGACGGGGAGATCGCACGCCTGGTCGAGGCGCACGCCGCGGCGCCCGCCGTCCCCGAACCGACGACGCTGGCCGCCGACCTGCGTCCCTACCAGCGGCGGGGCCTGGACTGGATGTGGTTCCTGGACACCCACGGCCTGGGCGGGATCCTCGCCGACGACATGGGGCTGGGCAAGACGATGCAGGTCCTGGCTCTCCTGTGCCGCGAGCGGGAGCAGGCCGGCGAGAGAGCCGCCGCACGCATCGGCCCCACCCTGCTGGTGTGCCCGATGTCCGTGGTCGGCTCCTGGCAGCGCGAGGCCGAGCGCTTCGCCCCGCATCTGCGGGTGCACGTCCACCACGGCCAGGACCGCGTGCGGGACGTGTCCTTCCTCGACGGGGTCCCGGACGTCGACCTCGTGCTGACGACCTACGCCCTGCTGTCGCGGGACCTGCCGCTGCTGCAGCGCGCGCCGTGGCACCGCCTCGTGCTCGACGAGGCCCAGCACGTCAAGAACCCCGGCACGGCCGTGTCCAGGGCGGCCCGCGCCCTGCCCGCGGCACGCCGCCTCGCGCTGACCGGCACCCCGGTCGAGAACCGCCTCACGGACCTGCACGCGCTCATGGACGTGGTCAACCCCGGCCTGCTCGGCTCCCCCGCCTCGTTCCAGGAGCGGATCGCAGGACCCATCGAGGCCGAGGGCGAGCCCGGGGCGGTCTCGCGGCTGCGTCGCCTCACGGCGCCGTTCGTCCTGCGCCGCGTCAAGACGGACCGGACGATCATCGCCGACCTGCCCGTCAAGACGGAGATCACGCAGAGCGTCAACCTCACCCCCGAGCAGGCGGGACTCTACGAGGCGCTGGTCCACGAGATGCTCGCGCAGCTCGACGGCGCCGACGAGAACCAGCGCCGCTCGCTCGTGGTCTCGACGATCACCCGGCTCAAGCAGGTGTGCAACCACCCCGCGCACTATCTCCAGGACGGCTCCGCGATGCTCCGCGACGGTCGCCACCGCTCGGGCAAGCTCGAGCTGGTCGACGACCTCCTCGCCTCGGCCTTCGAGGCCGGGGAGAAGGTCCTGCTGTTCACGCAGTTCACGACGTTCGGGCACCTGTTGGTGCCGTACTGGGAGGAGACGTTCGGGATGCAGTTCCCCTTCCTCCATGGCGGAGTGTCCAAGCCGGACCGCGACGCGATGGTCGCCGACTTCCAGGAGCAACGGGACGCACCCGGCGCGATGCTGCTGTCCCTGCGCGCCGGGGGCACCGGGCTGACCTTGACGGCCGCCAACCACGTCGTCCATCTCGACCGCTGGTGGAACCCGGCCGTGGAGAACCAGGCCACGGACCGTGCCTTCCGGATCGGCCAGCGCCGTGACGTGCAGGTGCGCAAGCTGGTCTCCGCCGGCACCGTCGAGGAGCGCATCGACCAGGTGCTCACCGACAAGTCGCAGCTCGCGGACCTCGCGGTGGGCACGGGCGAGGGCTGGATCGCCCAGCTCGAGGACGCGGACCTCGCGCGACTGTTCGCCCTGGATCCTGACCAGGTGGACGAAGGGGACCTGTCCATCACCCCGGACGTCGTCGAGAGCGCTGAGGGCGGGCGTTCGGACGGACTGCCGAGCGGACGGTCGGACGGACTGTGGGACGGGCTGCCAAGCGGGCGTTCGGACGGACGACCCGACCGACAGGGCGGACGGGCATGAGCATCCACCTGCGGTCCCGGCGGGGCCCGATCGGCACGGCCTGGTTCGCCATCGCCCTGCGCGAGGCGCTGGAACGTGCCCTGGGACCGACCCGGGCCGCCACGGGGCGACGTGCCGCGCGTGCCGATGCGGTGCAGTGGATCGACGTGATCCCCGGCGCGGTGCGCGGCGACGTCCGGGACGCCGACGGCACGATCGCCTCGCCGCGTCTGGACGTGCGGCCCGTCCGCCCGGACGACCGTCGGGCTCTGCTGGCCGTCACGGCCCGCACCCCGGACCTCGCGGCCCGGCTCGCCGGCGGCGAGTACCCCGAGCCGGTGGAGCAGGAGCTCGCGGCCCAGGAGGTCCCGCTGCTGCCCACCCGGGCGGCGGACATCTCGCACGACTGCACCTGCCACGACTGGCCGGGCCCCTGCGTGCACGTCCACGCGCTCGCGTGCGTGCTCATCGAGGCGGTCGAGGACGATCCCGTGCTGCTCCTGCGGCTGCGGGGCCTCGAGCTCGGGGACCTGGCGGCGGCCGTCTCGAGCACGCACGGGACCGAGGATCGCTCGGAGGGCGGTCCCGAGGGCCGAGGCGGCGTGGGCGAAGGCAGATCGGGGGAGAGTTCCGAGGCCCGGTACGGCGAGACCGGTGGCAGTGCCGCCGGTCCGCGCTTCGAACCGACCTCTGCCGATGCGGAGCTGCTGGTCGAGGAGCTCGGGCAAGAGGCCGCCGCGGTGATCGCTGCCTTCTACGGGGCGGCACCGCCCGGGTCGCCGGATGGGAAGGACGGGCCGCCGACCCCGAGGTGATGACGGGCGGAGAGGGACCGGCCGACCGGTGCGCCGGCAGTCGGGGCGACGTCGCCTGGCCGCGGGTCGGGACACCAGGGACGTCGGGTGTCGTTGCGACCCATCGTGGAGACGGATCTGCAGAGTCCGGAGTCGTCGTGACGCAACGTGGAGTGGGATCTTCCGGGCCCGATCTCGTCTACCCGACATGGATCGGGACTTGCCGAGTACGGAGCCGTCGTGACGCATCGTGGCGAGCCCGCAGTGGATGTGACGCATCGTCCGGCGGGATCCGCACGATCGAGCGTCCGCGCCCGGACATGGGACCGGGCCGACGCGTCGAAGGGGGGTGACGCGCCGGCCCGGTTCTCACAGGGAACCACCGTCACACGAGGTGACGCGGGACGACGGGAGAGGGGGATCACCCGCCGTCACGGACGATTGGACACCCGCGGTCTGAGAGCCCCCTGATCGACCGGTCCGAAACCCCTCCGAAACGGGCATCCGGCGCGCGAAGGACGCCGACGGCACCCTCCGCGCCACCGTTCGAGGGCGCCTCGGCCGGGACTACAGTGGAGGTCATGCCGCATATCGAGCCGTCCGTGCCGTCGTCCGCGAGCCCGCGACCGACCGAGGAGTCGGTCGACCGGATCACGGAGCTGTTCGCCGGCGCGGTCGCCGATGACCGCACCGCCGGCATCACCTGGGCGCTCGTGGGCGGCCACGATTCCTCCGACGCGGTGCTCGCGGCGGGCGCTGCCGGGGATGCGGAGCTGCACGACGGGACCCCGGGCCCCGCCGGGCCGATGGCGGTGGACTCGATCTCCCGCATCGCCTCGATGACCAAGTCCTTCACCGCCGCGACCATCCTCGCCCTGCGGGACGAGGGCCGCATCGCTCTCGATGCCCCCGTGGCGACGTACGTCCCCGAGGCCGCCGGGATCACGCCCGCGACCCCCGACTCCCCCGCGATCACCCTGCGCCACCTGCTCACGATGAGTGCCGGGCTGGTCACCGACAACCCTTGGGGGGACCGCCAGGAGGCGATGACCCCCGAGCGGTTCGCCGAGATCCTCCACGGGGATCTCGGGCACGTCCACGCTCCCGGCACCGGCTTCGAGTACTCCAACACCGGCTTCGCGCTGCTGGGCCGGGTGATCGACGAGGTCACCGGCACCTCGTACCGCGATGAGATCGCCCGCCGGTTCCTGGCGCCCCTGGGCCTGGCCGACACTGGCTTCTCCCTCGACGGGCTCGACCGCGGGCGCGTCGCCATCGGCCACCGGATCGCCGACCGCACCGACCGCACGCGCTTCGAGCCCGTGCCCTTCGACGCTCCCGGCGTGTACGGGGCGATGGCGGGGCTGTACTCCACCACCGCCGACGTGGCGCGCTGGGTGCGGTTCCTCGCCGCCGCCGACGCACCCGATGCCGCCGGCCGGGAGCAGTCGCTCCTGTCGACGGGCTCGCGCCGGGAGATGCAGCAGATGCACCGCGTCCAGGAGCTCCCGCCGCTGCCCGCCGGCCCGGACGGCGTCTCCCCCGGCTTCGACCGGATCCGCGCCTACGGATTCGGCCTCGTCGTCGAACGGTTCCCGGACCTCGGCGAGGTGGTCTCCCACTCGGGCGGCTATCCCGGGTACGGCTCGTTCATGTGCTGGCATCGCGACAGCGGAGTGGGGGTCGTGGCGCTGGCCAACGCCAAGTACGCCCCCGCCTCGACGCTCTCGATCGAGGCGCTCCGGGTGCTGCGCACCTCGACGGACCTGCTCGCACGACGCCCCGTGACCGCCTCGCCGCGAGCCCTCGAGGCCGCCGCGGCCACCCTGACCTGGCTCCGGGGCGACGACGACGCCCTGGCCGATGCCTGGTTCGCCGACAACATGGACCTCGACGTCTCGCGTGGCGAACGTCGACGTCGCCTCGGATCGGCCCTGGCGACCGCACGGGTGGGCCGCGAGGCCCTCGACGCCCTGCGCGCGGAGGACGCGAGCGCGCTGAGCCGGGCCCATCTGCGCTGGGAGGTCCCCGGAGCGGCCGGATCGGGGCACGACGTGCGCATCGACCTGCTGCTGGATCCCCGCCGCGATGCCCTGATCCAGGCGATCGAGGTCACGAGCGTCGCGGCGACCGCCCGGAGCTGAGTTCAGGCCCCGGAGCTGAGGTCAGGAACCGAGGCCCGGAACCGTCGAGCCCGGATCGGGAAGCCACGCGGAGATGACCGCCGACGCGGACCCCAGGTGCACGACCGATGCCGAGGACCCGGACGCGGGGTACAGGATCAGCAGGACCGTGGCGACGATCACGCCGAGGATCACGGCGAGCAGGATGCCCACCACGGCGGCGATGACGTTCGTCCGGCGGCTGCTCTGCGGGGCACCCGTGGTGGTCGTCCCCGAGGGATGGCCCGCCCATTGCTGCCCCGTCTGCGGGCTCGGCGCCGAGTAGCGACCGGGGCTCGCACCGCTGGGCGTGCCCGGGCCGTGCGGACCCTGCCCCCACTGCTGCGGGCTGCCCTGCTGGGGAGCCGCCTGCTGAGGGCCGTTGTTCTGGGGTCCTCCGTGCTGGGGGCCGCCGTGCTGGAGGTTTCCCTGCTGGGGGCCTGCCCGCATCGTCCCGGGGTGCTGTCCCTGCCCGAAGCCGGGCACGCCCTGTCGGCCACCCCGCGGGTCCTCGCCCTCCCGGATCCGGGACAGCGGCAGATTCCCCGCGGCGTCCAGCTGCTGCGGGCGTCGGACTCCCGGCGCGTCGGGCGGCAGCGGCGGCATCGTGTCGGGAGCGGTGAACGGACGGCCGTCGGCGAAGGTCAGCGGGTACCCGGCGGGCACCCGCGGGAGCGCGGCGCGCACGGCACCCGCGTCCTGGTACCGCTCCTCCGGGCGGGCGGCGACCATGCGACGCAGCACGGCGGCGAGCTTGGGCGAGACGCCCGCGAGGTACCGGTCCAGCTCCTCCGGGCGGAAGGCGCCGTCGTGGAGCTTGAGGCCGCCGTTGAGCGCCATGAGCGCCACGACGCCCGCGGCGTAGATGTCGTGGGACGGCGCGGGCTCGGCGAGCGAGAAGAGCTCGGGCGCCATGTACCCGGGCGTCCCGTTGACCATGCCGACATGGGTGAAGCGCACGTCGGACTCATGGACCGCGATCCCGAAATCGGCGAGACGCACGTGCGGACGGCCCGGCCCGGTGGGCTCGAACATGAGGTTCGCGGGCTTGACGTCACGATGGATCCAGCCCTGGGAGTGGACCATCGCCAGCCCGTCGAGCAGCTGGTCGAGGATCACCACCACGGTGGGTTCGGCGAGCTTGCCGCGTGAGCGGACGATCGACTCGAGGGTCCCGCCCGAGACGAGCGGCATGGCGATGACGACGTGCTCGTCCTCGGCGCCCCAGCCGTAGGGGGTCAGGAGGTGGGGGTGGTCGAAGCTCACGCCCTTCTCCCGGACGAAGCGCATGAGGTCCGCGGAGTCCCGCTGACGCAGCACCTTCGCGGCGCACACGCGGCTGTTCTTCGAGTCCCAGGCGCGCCAGACGGACCCGGATCCCCCCTTGGCGATCAGGTCGATCAGCGCGAAGCGCCCCACGATGACGTCGTTCATGACCGGGCAAGCATATCGGGGCGGCGGACGAACGAGGTGCTCTGCGTCACGGGGCGCCTCGGTACACTCGCCCCGACGGGTCGAGGGCCCGCGGTCGGCGCACACCGGCGCGACGTGGGGAGGGCAGGCATGGGCGGCGACGAGCTGTGGGACCTGGGCCTGTCCGATGCCGCCCTCATCGGGATCTTCGCGCTCATCGTGGTGGTGGCGAGCATCGCCGTGGTGGTCTGGCTGATCGTCGTCCCCGAGAAGCGCGCCGGTCCCCCCGAAGATCGGGCGATGGACCACATCGTCCGCCGCGAGCACGACCACGCCCGGGACATCACCCAGGAGCTCGACGACGAGGCCGGCCGCACCGATCCGGGAACCCGGCGACGCCGCTGACGCTGGCACGGGACGGGGCCCGGCGCGGCCGGGGTCTGGGCGCGGGAATGGCGTTGCGGAACGGCGACCGGGTTGGCGTCGCGGAGCCGGGCAGTGGGCTTGCTTCACGGAGCCGAGCACCGGATCTGCTTCACGGAGCCGAGCGGATGCGACGGGCGGACCTCGTGCGACGGTGGCGACGCCGCGTCGGACGCGCGGATCACGGGACGCACGGGACGTCCTCACTCAGCACGGCCCATATACAGGCGACCTGAGCCAGGACGTCCCGTGCCGACCGGTCCACGGCGCCGACGTCGCACGTGAGGAGTCGCCCTGCCCTCAGGGCCCACGAACCCGGGACGATTCGGGCAAGCGCTGTCCTGACGGTTGTCGCCGGTCACCGCGTGTTCATGCGCTCGTGTCCTCGCCCACACCGGGACCTCGGGCCCCGTCCATCACGGGCTCGTAGCGTGGCCGACCACGACGGCGCGACGGGCGCGCCGGATCCGACGTCGGGGGACGCCATGCCAGCTGAGCGGATGCTCGTCGTCGCCGTCGATGGCTGGCGCCCCGAGGACTCCTCGCTGCTGGCGTCCGACCCCACGCTCTCCCGCCTCCCCGGCATCCGGGACCTCCTGATCGATCCGGGCGGCGCGAACGAGCCGTTCACGGCTCTCGCGGGGCTGCTCACGGGATGCACGTCGGCGGTCTCCGGGGTGGCGTCGGAGGCGCCCTTCGACCCGGTCGGGGAGGCTCCCTCTCGGCACTGGTACGCCGAGGCGCTGGCTCGGCCCACCCTGCTGGACGCCGCCCGCGCCGCCGGGAGGCGCACCGCCGCGCTGCAGTGGCCCGCGACCGCCGGCGGAGCCGTGGACCTGTGCCTCCCGCTCGTGGAGGATCTCCACCGCTTCCGGGACCGGTGGGAGATGACCGTGGCCACGAGCTCCCCGGAGATGGTCGAGCACCACCTGCGCCCCCGGATCGAGGCCGGGGCCCACCTCTCGCGCGTTCCCCGGGACGAGCTCATCGGCCAGATCGCGTCCGAGACCCTCGGTCCCCGGCAGGACCGTGCCGTGGACCTCGCGCTCGTGCGTCTCGAGGGCCTGTCCCTGGCCCGGCGCGAGATCGGCACGGACCTCGGGCGCCTGCGAGCCGCACGCGCGGCCCTCTCCCGGGACCTGGGCGCCGTCCTCGCGGCCTTCGAGCCCGGCCCACACGACGTCGTCGCGATCGTGACCGGTCGCCCGCTCGTGCCTGTGCGCCTCCTCCTGCACCCCAACGCCGAGCTCGCCCGGGCGGGCCTGGTGCGCCTGGACGGCAATCGCATCGCGGCGTGGGACGCCTTCGTGTGGCCCGACGGCTCCCGCGGCGTGCTGCACGTGCGGGCGGGCCTCCCGCCGGATCGAGCGCGGCGCGCCGTCGGCGCCCTCGAGCGGATCGCCGCGGAGCACGGGGCCATCGTCCGACCCGTCGACCAGGGCACCGGCGCCACGGTCGTGTCCGATGCCGTCGCGGTGCTCGTCGGTGCCCCCGGCACGGTCGTCGAGGGCTCGGCCGCCCGCCGCTTCGCCGTTCCCGGCGACGACCCGTACTACGCGGGACCGCGCGCCGTCACCGATCCCGCCGCGGCGGCCGTGACACGCGTCGCCGGACCCGGTCTGCCAGCCTCGGGAGCCCACGGCGGCTGGGCCGACCTGGGCGTGGACCTCGCGCATGCCCTGGGGCTGTCGCTGCCGCATGCCACCGCACGCGGGCTGCGCAGTCGCGGGGCACAGGACCTCCGCCGCGCGTCCTGAGCGAGAGCCTCACTCGCTGCGGGTGACGGCCAGCCGGATCCGGTGGAGCAGCCGACGCAGGCGCGGCGTGCGATCCCGTCGCAGGCGGTCGCGCAGGGCCTCGAGATCCGGGGCGCGGTGCGTGAGATGGAATCGCGCCCCGTGGACGGAGGGGTGGGGCGGGCTCGCGGCCACGTCCTCGGGTGAGACCTCCACGCCGAAAGCGATCCGCACCTCGTGGCCGCCATCGGCGTCCAGGACCACCTCGGTCACGTCCCGGCCCGCGTATCCGTGGGCATCGAGCCACGCATCGACCGTGTCCAGGGCCTGCTCGACCCGGCGGTCCGTCAGCGGGTCCGCCCGCAGGACGTCCTGCAGGGAGAGCGCCGCGGGGTTGCCCTCGGCGTCGAGCACGACCTCGACCAGACGGTGACGCCCCGCGCTCTCGGTGCCGCGGACCAGGGCGACCCGGACGGCGATCGTGCGGATCACTCCTGACGGGGAGACCGTCGCCGTCGCACGGCGCAATGCCGGCAGGCCCTCGACCTCGCCGTCGACCCGCACCGAGGGATCCGGAGGTCCGGAGGATCGTCCGGTCCACCGGTCGAACCAGCGTTCGAGCGCGGGTCGCTGCGCGGCGGTGGCCGCCTCCGAGGCCTCGCCGACGGCATCAGGATCGCCGGCGTCGCCGTCCCGGGGGATCTCGGGGAGCCCCTCGTCGGGGCGGTCTGTCGTGTCCATCGGCGTCACCATACCCAGGGCGCGCTGGGCATCCGATACAGGTCCATGGCCCCGGGCGACGTAGCTTCGGCCCATGAGCACCTCGACCTCCCCCCGCGTCCCCGTCACGGATCCGCGGGTCCGGGCCGCCGAGCCGCGGGACCGCGACGCCGTGATAGCGATCCGCGACGAGGCGATCCGCTCCTCGACCGCCCTGTGGATCGATGAGGTGCCCACCCGCGAGGCCGCCCGCGCCTGGTTCGACCAGCAGGTGCGGGGCGGCACGGTGCTGGTCGCGGTGCACGACGGGGCGGTGGTGGGGTTCGCGGCGTTCGGGCCCCTGCGCCCCTACTCCGGCTACCGCTTCACCGCGGAGGACTCGGTCTACCTCGTCGACGCCGCGCAGGGGCAGGGACTGGGACGCGCGCTCCTCGAGGCGCTCGTGGTGCGGGCCGCCGAGAACGGCGAGCACTCCCTGATCGGCATGATCGAGGCGTCCAACTCGGCCTCGCTCGCCCTCCATGCGCGCTGCGGCTTCACCGAGGTGGGGCGGGTGCCGCAGGCAGGTCTGAAGTTCGGGCGCTGGCTGGACCTCGTGATCGTGCAGCGGCTGCTCGGCACCGACGACGCCCCCGGTCGATGAGGACTCCGGCGGGAACACGTCCGGTCCTCGCCGTGTTCCAGGCCGACGGGCCCCGTTAGGGCCTCGGTCTCCGGGGATCGCGCATTGGGGATCCTGCGCCGCGGACCGTGCCGTGCGGATCGTGCGCCGCGGAGCCTGCGCCCTCCGGCCCCTTCGGCTCAGAGGTCGAGCGACGAGGCCCGGCGCACGAAGGCGATCTGACGACGGAGCGCCCATTGCGTCGCCGGACCCGTCGTGACGATCGTGTAGTCGTGCTGGCCACCAGGCTGCTCGACGTAGGCCACGGGCACCTCGGCATCGACGAGCGCGGTGCGCAGCGCGCGGGCATCGCCCAGCAGCAGCTCGTCCGAGCCCGCCACCAGCAGCACGGGCGGCAACCCCGCGACGGACCCGGAGCGCGGGCTGATCCGAGGATCATCGAGCGCGAAGGCTCCCGCGTAGTCGCGGGCACAGCGTGCCAGGGCATCGGCCGTGAGCAGACGGTCCGAGCTCGCCTGGGTCCCGACGAGGGGGTCGCCCAAGGTCAGGTCCGTCCACGGCGACAGCAGCAGGATCCCCGCCGGGAGCGGGCCGCCCTCGTCGCGCAGGCGCTGCACGGCGGCGAGCGCAAGACCGCCACCGGCGCTGTCGCCCGAGAGCACCCAGCGGTTCTCGCTGAGATCGGTCGAGGCCACGAGGGCACGGATCGCACCCACGGCGTCGTCGAGGGCGGTGGGGAACGGGGCCGACGGCGGCATCCGGTAGTGCACCATCGCCCCGGACATGTCGGCGCGGCGCGTCAGCTCCTCGAACCAGGTCCAGTGCCCGGGCGCCTCGCCGATCGCGTAGGCCCCGCCGTGCAGGTGCACCACGGTGCCCAGCGTCGAGCGCGGCTTGTCGATCCAGGTGACCGGGACGCCCAGGGCGTCGTCCCCCGCTCCCCCGACGCGCTCGCGCAGCACCCGGGCCGGCGCCACGAGGCGGCGCGAGGGCTTCGAGGGCGCCTGGGTGCGGCGCACGACCGCCTCGAAGGCCGGCTGGGGCAGGCGCGACAGCACGCCGACGAGGGCGCCCGCCAGTCCGATCCCCTTCTGCCCGCTCGCGACCTCCCGCGAGGGCATCGGATCCTCCGAGGCGGAGGTCGGCGCGTCGACGATGCGGGGCACGATGTCGCCCTCGGCGCGGAGTTCCTGCGTGAGGGACGAAGAGTCGTTCATGGTCGGCATCCTTGCACGCCCGGGAGGGCGATCGACGGGAGGAGCAGGGGTCGTGGTGGTCGGGACCGGTGCCGACGAGGAGGCCGCCGTGCGGGAGCCGGCTCCCAGCCGGCCCGCGGGTGGGTCCGGACCTCGCGCCCACCGGACGCGACGCGCCCCACGCCCGCCGGGGCGGTCGTGGGGCGCGTCGCGGCGCCGTCATCGGCGGCGGAGGTGCAGAGGTCCGGTCACCTGCCGGTGAAGCCGTCCTTGATGTCCTTGGCGGCATCCTTGACGTGCTCGCCCGCCTGGCGGGTGCCGGCCTCGGCCTGGTCGCCGACGCCCTCGGCCTCGAGGCTCTTGTCATCGGTCTTGTCGCCGATGAACTCCTTGGCCTTGCCGGCCAGCTCCTGGGCCTTGTTCTGGATCTTGTCGCTCGCGCTCATGATCGAGCTCCTTCCCTCGGGGTGGACGGTGCGCCGTGTGGCGCACGACACGTTCGAGGATAGCCCCGGGCCCTCCATCCGCGCTGGGCACGGCCTGGATCGGCGCTGGACGAACGATGCGCCGGACCTGGCTAGGGTGTGCCCGTGAACCTCTACCTGCGGCTTCTCCGGATCCTCACGGTCCAGCGTCTGCGTCGGCGTGTGTCCCTGTGGGACACCGTCGAGACCGCCTTCCGCGTCTGGCCCACGGACCTCGACGTGCTGGGCCACATGACCAACAGCCGCTATCTGGCCCTCATGGACCTCGCCCGCACCGACCACATGCTGCGGTCGGGCTTCTGGGCGCAGGCGCGCGAGCACGGCTGGTATGCGGTGGTGGCGGGACAGACGATCACCTACCGCCGCTCCCTGCAGCCCTGGCAGAGCTTCCGCATCAGCACCCGCATCCTCGGGGCCGACGGCCGCTGGGTCTACCTCGAGCAGACCTTCCTCGACGCGCGGGGCCCGGCGGCGCAGGCCGTCGTGCGGGCACGCTTCCTGCGCCGCGAGGGCGGCTCCGTCGAGGTCGACGAGCTGATGGAGGTCGCCGGGGAGCCGGGCCGCGACCTGACCGTCGAGGACTGGATCGTGCGGTGGAGTGCGGACACCGCGATGTCGGGCGGGCGCGGAGCCGCGAAGGATTGAGGTCGGGCTGGTGCGGGGCCACGAAGGGCTCAGGGCAGGCGGGTGCGGGGCCGCGAAGAGTTGTGGTCGGACCGGCGCGAGTCCTGATCGGTGCCGGGGGGGCTGCCGTCGGCGACCGGCCGCGAGTGCCGACCCCGGCCCCTCCGCCGAGACATCGGCCGCTTCTCCCACCCATCGGTCGGCGCGCGTAGCGTGGAACGTGATCGACGGCATGCCGTCGCGGGCCGTCGCACCGTCGCGCACCCCAGGAGGAGCACCATGGCCATCTCCAGCACCAACCCCGCCACCGGCATCGTCGAGCGGACCTTCGAGGCCCACGACGCCGACGCCGTCGAGGAGCGGATCGCCGCCGCCCACGCCGCCGTCGACGCCCTGCATGCCACCGCGTTCGACCAGCGCGCCGGGTGGTTGCGCGCGAGCGCGGACCTGCTCGAGGCCGATGTCGACGAGCTCTCGGTGACGATGACCCGGGAGATGGGCAAGCCCGTCGCCCAGTCCCGGGCCGAGATCGCCAAGTGCGCGACGGCCATGCGGTTCTACGCCGAGCACGCCCAGGGCTTCCTGGCCGACGAGCCCCTCACGGACCCGTCGGCCGTTGGTGCCTCGCGGGCGTTCGCCCGCTACCAGCCGCTGGGTGCGGTGCTCGCCGTGATGCCGTGGAACTTCCCGCTGTGGCAGGTGGTGCGGTTCGCGGCGCCGGCCCTCATGGCCGGCAACACCGGGCTGCTCAAGCACGCCTCGAACGTCCCCGCCACCGCCCTGTACCTCGGAGAGCTGTTCGCCCGCGGCGGCTTCCCGGCCGGGGCGTTCTCGACCCTGCTGATCGGCTCGCAGCAGGTCGAGGCGATCATCGACGATCCTCGTGTGAAGGCCGTGACGCTCACCGGCTCCGAGCCCGCCGGCCAGGCCGTCGCCTCACGGGCGGCCCGACGCATCAAGAAGTCGGTGCTCGAGCTGGGCGGCTCGGATCCCTTCGTCGTGATGCCCAGCGCCGACCTGGACGAGGCGGTGTCGGTGGCGGTCACCGCCCGTACGCAGAACAACGGCCAGTCGTGCATCGCCGCCAAGCGGTTCATCGTCCACACCGAGGTGTACGACGAGTTCGCCTGCCGCTTCACCGAGGAGATGGCGGCGCTGAGGGTGGGCGACCCCCTCGACGAGGGCGTCGACGTGGGGCCCATCGCCCTGGAGAGCGGCCGCGATGAGCTGGCCGACCTCGTGGACGACGCCGTGGGCCGCGGGGCGACAGTGCTCACCGGCGGGGTCCGTCCTGGCGGCGACGGCTGGTTCTACCCGCCGACGGTCCTGGCGGGCCTGCCCGAGGGCGCCCGGCTGATCCAGGAGGAATCCTTCGGGCCTGTCGCGGTGCTGTACCGGGCGGCCGACCGCGACGAGGCGATCCGGATCGCCAACCAGACCGGCTTCGGGCTGTCGTCCTCGGTATGGACGCGGGACGCCGAGGACGAGGCGGCCTTCGTCGACCGGATCGAGGCGGGCGGCGTGTTCGTCAACGGCATGACGTCCTCGACGCCCCAGCTGCCCTTCGGCGGCATCAAGCGCTCGGGGTACGGCCGGGAGCTGGCCGCGGCCGGGATCCGGGAATTCTGCAACCTCAAGACGGTGTGGGTCCGGTGAGGTCGAGCGGGCGTGCGGTCGCGGGGCGGAGCGGTCGGGGTACGGCGTAGTCGAGGGGCGGTGCGATCGAGGCGACGTGGGTTCGCGGGAAGGTCGATCGGGACGTCGATGCCGACCTCGGCGGGATGACTCCCGGGGTCTGACGGAGCGGGGGTGTACACGGATCGGCGTCCAGTGCACATGCCGTCCGGCACCCTTGTCGAGAAGCAGACGGACGCCGCCACCAGGGAAGGCTCGCTGACGGACGGCGACCCCCAGGCAGGCTCGCTGACGGACGGTGCCACCCCGGCAGACCTGCCCAGGGATGGGGCACCCCACGTCAGGCCCGCCGATGGACGGAGACCCACGGCAGACTCTGCCTGCAGCCGGGACCGGTCTCGTCAGGCCCGTTGCTGAAGGCTCGCGATGCCGCGGCATTGAAAAGCACGGGGCCTCGGCAGAGCGCGCCCGGCTTCGAGGTCGGTGCCGCTCCATCAGCCGAGCGCGGCCGCCTTCGGGGACGGTGCCTCGGGTTCGCCGAGGGACAGCATGAGACGGTTGGCCCAGTGGAAGAAGGCCGCCCCGGCGATCACGTCGGCCACGCCCTGGTCGTCGATGCCCACCGAGCGCAGTGCCACGATGTGCTCGGTCCCGAAGGCGGGAGGGGTCTGGGCGAGCGCGGCGGAGGCCACGACGACGGCGTCCCACCGCTCCCCCAGCTCGGCACCGATCCCCTGGTCCAGCAACGACTGCACGTCATCGCGGCGACCGGACAGCCGGCTGGCGGCGCGGGCGTGCACCGATGCGCAGAACACGCAGCCGTTGACCCGGGAGGTCGCGGCGGCGGAGAGCTCGCGGTCGGCACGCGGGACCCCGCCGCCCTCATTGGTGAAGATGTCGAGGTCGGTGAGGGTCCGGGCGCGCAGGGCCTCGGGGTCGCGGGCCAGGAGCCGGAAGTACGGGCTCGCGGCGCGGGCCGCCTCGATGAGCCCGGCGCGCTGCACATCGGTGAGCTGGTCCTCGGGGACCGGCTCGACCCACGGCACCCAGCCGAGGGCGACCTGCGTGAAGGCCTCGGGTCGGTGGAGGTCCGGGTGCTCGAGGATCGTCGCAGGGGATGCAGGATGGACGGTCCGGGTCTCCTCGGCCGCCGGGGGGGCGGTGCCGAGCGTGCCCGGCGCAGGCGTACCCGCCGCAGCATCGGCCTCCGCCGCATCCGTCGCACCCGAGTCCGCCGACGCAGATCCGGCGCTGCCCCGCACGGGAGACACCGCCTCCTCTTCACGACCCTTCGCACCCGTCGCCGCGACGAGGCGGCGCAGGCCGTGGATCTGGCGCAGCTGGTAGGTCAGGAAGGCGACCAGCTGGCTCAGCGAGACGATCCCGTCGGGATCCCAGCCCGCGTCCGCGAGGCGACGCAGCACCTCGGGTCGGGCGTCGCGGGGATGCAGCACGAGCAGGTGGGCGTGGTCGAGCGCCGCGCGCAGCCGGGGTGCCAGCCGGTCGTCGTCGAGGTGGATCGTCGGGCCGGGCACGCTGTCGGCGGCGAGGCCCGGCTCCCGGTAGGTGCCGTAGGGCCCCGGCGCCCGCGTGGTCCGCGCGGCGTCGAGCACGGCGGCGGCCTCGTCGTCGGTCACGGCGTCGCGCAGCAGCTCCTCGTAGAAGGCCGCGGCGGGATCGTGCTCACCGTCGGTGTGCAGGAGCGCCACGAACGTCGACACCGCGTAGCGCTCCGCGAGGGAGAAGGTGCCGGGCGCGGCGGGCTCCAGGAGGGCCAGGAAGCTCGCCTGCGAGTTGTCGCGGGCGTCGGGACGGGCGCGGCGGATCGTGTCCACGGGGGACCCCGGGGCGATGCCCGCCAGCAGGTCGATGACGTCGCTCATGCCGGGACCTCCTCGCGGGCCGCGCCCACCGTCCAGCCGAGCGCCGGGGCGACCTCCCGCGCGAACAGCTCGATCGAGCGGTCCACGAGCTCGGGGGCGGGGTCCACGGAGTGCGCCTGGACGGACACCTCGGTGGCCCGCGCGGCGATGGTGTCGCGCGCGAGCACCTCGGTCACCTGCTCGGGGGTCCCGAAGGCGGTGCTCGACCAGGCCAGCAGCTCCGCGAGCGTGGCGTTCGCGGTGTCGGCCCCGGTGGCGCGCGCCAGGAACGGGGCGATGTGCTCGCGTGCGGTGCGCTCTGCGACCTCGCGGTCGGCCTCGTCGAAGACGAACACCGAGCGGGAGGCGAGGATCCGCGGCGTGCGGCCGGAGGGCAGGGCCTCGAGGTAGGCGGCCACGACGGGCTCCTGGATCTCGTGGACGGGGCGGAGCACGCCGTCCTCGATGGGCTGGTGGCGGGACAGCAGGAGTCCGTCGCCGTCGGCGCCGATCCCGCGGGCGCCGCGCTCGGAGAAGGTCGCCTGCCAGAGGCGGTCGGTGAGGCCGTCCGCGGGAGGGGAGAGCTGCACGTCCTGGGCCGATCCGTCGAGGAGGTCGTGCAGGCGCGCGTACTTCTCGGCGAAGATCTCGCGGCGGCGCTCCGGGTCCTCCCCGAAGGCGACGAGGGCGCGGGGGTTCGCGCCGGTGCCCAGGCCCAGCTCGAGGCGACCGGCCGACAGGGCGTCGACGACGGACGCGTCCTCGGCCACGCGCACGGCGTTCTCGTGCGCGAGGGTCACGACCGCGGTGCCGAGCCGGATGCTCGAGGTCCGCTGCGCGGCGGCGCCGAGCAGCACGAACGGGCTGGGCAGCCCGCCCTCGGAGGCGTCGAAGTGGTGCTGGGCGATCCATGCGGAGCGGTAGCCGAGGCGTTCGGCGGCCTCGATCTGCCGCAGGGCGATCTCGTAGCGCTCGGCCTGGGGGACGTCGTCGAGCAGACGGGTGAAGAAGCCGATGGACGGCGTGCTCATGGGGTGCTCCTGTCGGAAGGTGCGGATGTGGAAGGTTGGAGGCCCGTGGTGGCGCGGCCGGAAGGTTCGGGGTCCGTGGTGGCGCGGCCGGAAGGAACGTCGCCCGTGGCCGAGGGGCCAGAAGGCGCGTGGCGCGTGGCGGCGGGGCCATGAGGCGCGCTGCCCGCAGGTGTACGCCCCGCAGAGGCACTTCCGCCGATCCCGCGCTCACCCCCCACGAGCACGCCGTCGCCACCCACCGGCGGGCCGAGGTCAGGTCGCGGGGCGGCGGCGAGCAGGTTGCGGGTGTACTCGTGGCGCGGGGCCGCGTCGACCTCGGCGACCGTGCCGCTCTCGACCGCCACACCGCGCCGCAGCACGGTGACGGTGTCGGCGATCTGCCGCACCACGGCGAGGTCGTGGGTGATGAACAGGTAGGTCAGGTCGAGCTCGGCCTGGAGGTCCTCGAGCAGTCGCAGGATCTGGGCCTGCACGCTCACGTCGAGCGCGGAGACCGCCTCGTCGAGCACCAGCAGGGAGGGTCGGATGATGAGCGCGCGGGCGATCGCGACCCTCTGGCGCTGGCCGCCGGAGAGCTCGCGCGGCAGGCGCTGGGCGCTGTCGGCCGGCAGCGCCACCTTGTCGAGGTGATCGGCCACCCGGCGCGAGATCTCCGCACGGTCCGTGACGCCGATGTTGCGCAGAGGCTCCCCCACGGTCTGCTCGATGGTCCGGCGGGGGTCGAGGGACGCGAAGGGGTTCTGGTGGATCAGCTGCGTGGTGCGTCGGAAGGATCGGTGGCGCCGAGCGGTCGCGACGTCGAGGTCGCCGACGGTGATCCTGCCGCCCTCGATGCCGTGGAACCCGGCGACGGCCCGGCCGATCGTGGTCTTGCCCGAGCCGGACTCCCCCACGAGGGCATGCGTGGTCCCGCGGGCGATCGCGAAGCTGACGTCGTCGACCGCGCGGAACTGGCTCCTGCCGCTGCCGTACTCCTTGATGAGGTGGTCGACGACGACGAAGGGCTCGCGGTCCGCGGGGACCGGCGGTCGGGGCGGGGCGTCCGTGCGGGACGGCGCGTCGCGCAGGAGGGTCCGCGTGTACTCCGCCCGGGGACGCAGGAGCACGTCGCGGGTGGGCCCGGCCTCCTGCACGGCACCGTCGTGCAGCACCGTCACCCGATCGGCCCGTTCCCCGGCGAGCGCGAGGTCGTGGGTGATGAGCAGGACCGCGGAGCCGAGCTGCTCGCGGAGGTCGTCGATGAGGTCGAGGATGCGCCGCTGGACGGTGACGTCGAGGGCGCTGGTGGGCTCGTCGGCGACGATGACGTCGGGGTCCAGGGCGATCGCCGCGGCGATCAGGGCCCGCTGCCGCATGCCGCCCGAGAGCTCGTGCGGGTACTGCCGGGCGCGACGCGGCGGATCGTCGATCCCCACGCGCTCGAGCAGGTCCAGGACGAGCTTCCGGCGCGCCTCCCGCGGGGCGCGGCCGTGGATCTGCAGCGCCGAGCCGACGGAGTCCCCGATCGTGCGGACCGGGTTCAGGGACGTGGTGGGGTCCTGCGGGACCAGCGCGAGGCGCGGCCCGCGCAGCGAGCGGAACGCCCGCTCGGGCAGGTGCGCCAGGTCGATCGGGCCGCCGGGGGCGTCGAGCTCGATCCGTCCGCTGTCGATCCGGCCGCCGGAAGGGAGCAGGCCGATGATCGCCTGGGCGATGGTCGACTTCCCCGACCCGGAGCCGCCGACGAGTGCGAGGGCCTCGCCCCGCTCGAGCGTGAGGTCGACGCCGCCGACGGCGACGCGACGCTCGGAGGCGGACCCGAGGGCGGCCCGCAGGCTCGTGCCGCCGCGGCGGCGCACCCGGTAGGAGACCTCGAGGCCCTCGACGCGCAGGAGTGGTGCTGTCATGCGGTGACCTCCCGGACGACGCCGGCGATGCGGTGGGTGGACAGGACGACGAGGACGATGACGATGCCGGGCAGAGTGGTGAGCCACCAGATGGATCCGAGGTAGTCACGGCTCTCGGCGATCATCAGCCCCCATTCGGGGATGGGCGGCGGGGCGCCGTAGCCCAGGAACCCGAGCGTCGAGATCGCGAGGACGGCCGTGCCGAGCTGCAGCGCGGCCAGCGCCAGGACGGCACCCAGGGAGTTGGGCAGGACGTGGCGCCACAGCACCCCCCAGAAGGTCCCGGCCGAGCCGAACGCCGCCTCGACGTACTCGCTGCGCCGCACCCGCACCACCTCCGAGCGCGAGAGCCGGGCGAAGGTCGCGATCGAGGTGACCCCCACGGCGATCGCGGCGTTGGTGACGCCGAACCCCAGCAGGATGATGACGCTGAGGGAGAGCAGCAGCCCGGGGATCGCCAGGAGCACGTCGACGACGCGCATGATGACGGCCTCGCCCCAGCCGCCCACCGAGCCCGCGAGCACCCCGAGGGAGGTGCCGACGACGAGGCCGACGACGACGGCGATGGCCGCTCCGCTGAGGGAGTTGCGGGCGCCGTGCACGACGCGCGCGAACACGTCGCGCCCGGTGGCGTCGGTCCCGAACCAGTGCTGGCCGCTGGGCGGCTGGAGCGCCTGGGCGGCGTCCCCGCTGATGGGGTCGTACGCGGTGAACACGCCGGGCACGATCGCCCAGGCCAGGACGAGCAGCAGCACGAGCGCGGCGAGGACGGCGGTCGCGCCGGGCAGGGCCAGGGCGCGGCGCTCCGTGCGGGGGACGGTGGCGGCGGCGAGGCTCATGCGCGCAGCTCCTTGCGCAGACGGGGGTCCAGGACCGGGTAGAGCAGGTCGACGCCGAGGTTGATGACGACGTACGCGACCGCGGAGATGACCACGACGGCCTGGAGCACGGGGGTGTCGCGGGCGGCGACGGCCTGCTGGGTGAGGGTTCCCAGGCCCGGGCGGCTGAACACCGCCTCGGTCACGACCGCTCCCCCGACGAGCTCCCCGAACAGGACGCCCGCGATGGTCAGGGCGGGCAGGACGGCGTTGCGGGCCACGTCGTGGGTCAGCAGCCATCCCGGCCCGGCCCCGCGCCCGCGGGACACGGTCACGTAGGCCTCGGTCCCCGTGGCGTCGATCGAGCGGATGAGGATCTGCGCCAGCGGCGCGGCGATCGGGATGCTGATGGCGATGACCGGCAGCACGAGCGCCTGGGCGGGGCTCGCGTTGATGACGGGCACCAGCCCCAGCTGGAAGGAGAACACCTGGATGAGGACGATCCCGATCCAGAACACCGGGATGGACACGAACAGGGGCGGCAGACCACGCAGCAGGGACCGCAGCCAGGAGAAGGGGCCGTACGTCGCGAGGGTCGCCACCAGGACGGCCACCCCGACGGCGACGGCGAAGCCGATCCCCGCCAGCAGCACGGTGTCCGGGAGGGCCGCGCCCAGCAGGGTCGAGACGGAGGCGCCGTTCTGCAGCGAGTAGCCGAGCTCCCCGGCGAGGTACCCGCGCAGCGTCCCCCAGAACTGCACCCAGATCGGGTCGTCGGCCCCGTAGGCGGCGCGGATGTCGGCGATCTGCGCGGCGCTCAGGCCCAGCTCGGGGTTCTCGTAGCGCGCCGAGACGGCGTCCCCGGGGAGCGCCTGCAGCAGCAGGAACGCCCCGATGAAGGCGGCCAGGACGACGACGACCGCCTGTCCGAGCCTCCGCAGGATGTAGCCCATCGGCTCAGCTCGCCACCCAGGTGCCCGAGAAGTCGGGGCGCCCGATGGACTCGACCGCGAAGCCGCCGACCTCCTTGCGCACGCCGTAGACCTGCGGCTCCTCGAAGAACGGGAGCACGTATGCATTGTCGGTGAGGTGCTTCTGGACCGCGGCGCTGGCCGCGGCCCGCGCCTCGGCCTCGGGCTCGGAGGCGACCTGGACCAGCAGGTCCTCGAGCTGGGCGTCGACCGGGTTGCCGGCGTCGTCGGCGTTGAGCAGCACGTTGCGGTTCTTGATCGAGAACTGGCTCTTGATGACGTCGTAGTCCGCGCGGCCGACCATCGAGTGGCGCACCTGGATCGTGTCGAGGTCGTTGGAGGCGGTGTCCTGGGCGGCCTGGTCGCCCTGGAACAGTTCGAGCTCGACGCCGATCTTCTTGAGCTGCTGGGCCACGAGCGTCACGAGGTCCCGCGAGCGGGGCTGGGGCAGCGCCTCGTTGACCACGAGGTGCAGCCGGGTGCCGTCCTTCGCGCGGATCCCGTCGGAGCCGGCCACCCATCCGGCCGCCTCGAGGAGGGAGGCCGCACGGTCCGCGTCGTACACGTAGGCGTCGGTCTGCCCTGCATAGCCCAGGGCCGTCTTGGACAGGGACGACGTGGCCTCCGGGTAGTGCTTGGAGTACAGGGAGGACAGCACCTCGTCGCGGTCGATCCCCGCGATGAGGGCCTGGCGGACCCGGATGTCCTCGAGCAGCGGATGGCGGAAGCGGAAGAAGAAGCCGTTGTTGACGCCGTTGGTCTGCGCGGACAGGAGCGAGATGCCCGCGCCCTCGACCTGCTTCTCGTTCTGGGGCTCGATCTGGCGGGCGATGTTGCCCTGCCCCGAGACCAGCGAGCCGATGCGCACGCTGTCCTCGCCGGCGATGACGATCTCGACGGTGTCGAGGTAGGGGCGTCCCTGGTTGGACACCGACGGCGGCGCCCAGGCGTACTCCTCGCGGGCCTTCAGGACGATCTGGGACCCCACCTTCTCGGACTCGAACACGAAGGGGCCGGCGCCGATGATCGTGGCGACGTTGCCGGGTCCGAAGCCGTCGGAGTCCAGCGCGAGGGAGGAGTCCGCGAGGAGCCCGGAGTTGATCGTCGAGGTGGCCTGCGCGAAGCCCGGGGCGGGGGCCGAGAAGTGGAAGCAGACGGTGTGGTCGTCCACGACCTCGCCGTGGTCGTAGTTGTTGATGGCCTCGGAGATGGTGAGCTTGCGCGCCGGATCGCCCTTGCCGAACAGGTCGAAGTTCTTCACGACGTTCTCGGCGGTCAGGGCCGAGCCGTCGGAGTAGGTGACGTCGGGGCGCAGGGTGAACGTGAACTGCGTGGCGTCGTCGTTGATCTCCGGCAGGGCGGTCGCGATCCACGGCTCGAGCTCGAGGGTGTCGGGCTTCTGGTGCAGGAGGCGGGCCGTGACGTTGTTGACGAGCGCGCCGTTGGGGTAGAAGCCGCCCGCCGGCGGGTACAGGGTCGAGTACGCCTGGTGCTCGAGGTAGGTGAGGGTGCCGCCCTTGACCGGGTCCCCCGATGCGGCGGTCGCGCCTCCCGAGGAGCTGCCGCACGCGGCGAGGGTCAGCGTCGCGAGGGAGCCCCCGATGAGGGTGCGGCGGGAGATGGCGGACGGCGACATGAGGGGCCTTTCACGACGGTGGAGCGACGGCGTCGTGTCGAGCCGCGCTGCCGCCATGCAAGCACGGCTTTGGGCACCCCCAAGACACAAACGCCATCGGCCGACACAATCCCAGGCGGGAGCACGTGCGCCCACGTGATCGACGTCTCGGTGCGCGCACTCTCGGTGCCCTGCGCTCCGTCAGGCGGTGTACCCGCCGCCGCCCCCGCCCTGGGCCATGTCCTGGAACCGGGAGTACTGGCCCTGGAAGGCGACCGGGATGGTCGCGGTCGCGCCGTTGCGGTGCTTGGCGATGATGAGGTCGGCTTCGCCCGCGCGGGGCGACTCCTTCTCGTAGTAGTCCTCACGGTGGATGAGGACGATGAGATCGGCGTCCTGCTCGATCGAGCCGGACTCGCGGAGGTCGCTCATCATGGGCTTCTTGTCCGTGCGCTGCTCGCTGCCACGGTTGAGCTGGGAGATGGCGATGACCGGGACCTCGAGCTCCTTGGCCAGAAGCTTCAGGGCACGGGAGAACTCGCTGACCTCCTGCTGACGGGACTCGACGCGCTTGCCCGAGCTCATGAGCTGCAGGTAGTCGATGACCACGAGCTGGAGGTCGTGCTTCTGCTTGAGGCGGCGGCACTTGGCGCGGATCTCCATGAGGGACATGTTGGCGCTGTCGTCCATGAACAGCGGCGCGTCGGAGATTCGGGACATCGAGCGGGCCAGGGACTGCCAGTTGCGATCGTCCATCGAGCCGTCGCGCATGCGGCTCATGGGCACCTGCGACTCCGCGGCGAGCAGACGCATGGTGATCTCGGTCTTGTCCATCTCCAGGGAGAACAGGCAGGCGGCCTTGCCGTGCTGGATCGCGGCGCTGCGCATGACGTCCATGCCCAGCGTCGTCTTCCCCATCGCGGGGCGCCCGGCGAAGATGATCATCTGCCCGGGGTGCAGGCCCTGGGTGAGGTCGTCGAACTCCTTGAAGCCGGTGGGGATGCCGGTGACGTCGCCGCTGCGACCCTGGGTGGCCTCGATGACGTCGACGGTGGGCAGGATGACCTCGCCCAGGGCCACGAAGTCCTCGGACTGGTTGCGCTCGGTGACCGCGTACACCTGGGCCTGGGCCTCGTTGACGGCCTCGTCGACCTCGCCGCCGTCGGTCGCGTAGCCCAGCTGGACGATCCGCGTGCCCGCCTCGACCAGGCGGCGCAGCGTCGCCCGCTCGGCGACGATCTCGGCGTAGAAGCCGGCGTTGGCCGCGGTGGGAACCATGTCGATGAGGTCGGCGAGGTAGGCGCCGCCGCCCACCCGCTGCAGCTCGCCGCGCTTGGTGAGCTCGTCCGAGACGGTCACGAGGTCCGCGGGCTCGCCGCGCCCGTAGAGGTCGATGATCGCCTCGTAGATGAGCTCGTGCGCGGGGCGATAGAAGTCCGAGGCGACGACGTTCTCGACCACGTCGGCGATCGCGTCCTTGGACAGCATCATCCCGCCCAGCACGCCGCGCTCGGCGGAGAGGTCCTGCGGGGGCGTGCGCTCCAGCCCACGATCGGGACCGGTCTCGTAGGCAGCGTTCTCAGTCACCGGGACAGTCTAGGGACGGGGGCCGACGGTCGAGGACCCGGATGGTCGCGGCCCGACGGCCGAGGTGGCCTCCCGTGACCAGGAGCACCGCCGGGGAGCCGATGACCAGCGTGAGCCCGAGTGCGGTCGTCGCATGCTGCTGCGGCCTCGTGCGGTCTCCGGGTCCGTCGCGCCCTCCGCGCTCAGCGATCATGGTTCCCGCCCGGCCGGCGGACCTCCCGGATCACCCGGTCGACCGCCAGGACGCAGGTGACCAGGAGGGCCCACCTCACCACCACCGGCAGCACCGCGGACCCCACGAGCACAGGCGGCGACGCCCCCGTTCCCGCCGCATGGCCCAGCAGCGAGCCGAGCACGCCGACGGCCAGGATCCCGGCCCCCGTGCCCACCACCGCCACAGGCGCCGCCGTGTACCAGGCAGCCCGCGAGGACCCGCCGTCCCGGCGGAGCTGCCCCCAGATCACGATCGCGCGGGCGAGCACGAGCGCGAGGAGGGCCCCGAGGCCCAGCGCGGTCGAGAGCTCCGAGGCCGCGTCGATCACCGGGCCGTGGACGGCCTCGAGGAACAGGAGGACGAGCAGGAGGACGCCCGGGACGGCCGCACCGCCCACGGATCGACGCCCCGTCCCGTCACGGGCGCCGCCGAGCGGTCCCCGACGGGCTCCCTCGCCGGGCCTGCCCACGCCGGTCAGCGCCCACCCGACACCGAGCAGCCCCGTACCCGCGAGGAAAGCCCCCACCGCGATCCACCGCTCCCGTTCCCAGGGGTCGTGGACGTCCGCCTCCGTGCAGTCCTGGAAGCACAGCGGCACCGGGCCGATGTGGTGCGCCAGGACGCCGACGACGGCCAGCGTCGTGAGGGCGACGACGACGGCGAGCCCGCCGAGGCGTCCGATCCACCGCAGCACCGGGGCGACCGGGGCGTCGGCACCGCCGCCCACATCGCCGCCCGGGGCGGATGAGGAGTCCATGACCCGACCGTAGGAACGGCTCGAGCCCCGCACCCGGACCACCCCACGAACTCCACGACATGCGCACGAGAGCCCCGCTCGCCGCACCCCGCGTCCACGCGTCCCGCACGCCGCGCCCTCCCCACCGCCCCGTTCCGCGACACCCCGGCACGACCAGCCCCCCTTGCAGATTCGTTGACATTTCACCTACCGTGGTGGATCCACCTCCCCCGACGGACAGGACATCTCCCATGGCCATCGCCGCCGCCCACCGCTCCTCGACCGTGCGTGACATCGGTCTGCTCATCGCCCGCGTCGTCCTCGGCGTCGTCTTCGTCGCCCACGGCTGGCAGAAGATCGACCAGTTCGGGATCGCCGGGGTCACCGAGAACTTCCGCGGCCTGGGCGTCCCCCTGCCCGAGCTCGCCGCGCCGTTCATCGCCTACCTCGAGCTGATCGGCGGGATCCTGCTGATCGTCGGCCTGCTCACGCCGATCGTCGGCGTGCTGCTGACCCTCGACATGGTCGTGGCCGCGATCCTCGTGCACGTCTCCAACGGCCTGTTCATCGACCAGGGCGGCTGGGAGCTCGTCGGCGTGCTCGGCGCCGGAGCGCTGGCGCTGGCCGCGGCCGGTCCCGGTCGCCTCTCGGTGGATCACGCCTACTCAGGCCGTCGCGGCGCCCGCCGCAGGTCCGCCTCCGCCGCGACCGGCGAGACCGCCTGATCGCACACCCGGGCTCCGGGCTCCCCGTACCGGGACTTCGGCGCGGCCCCTGCGGGCCCCGCACCGCCGACTGACCCGTTTGTCACACAGGACGGACGTCCCCGCTGGTCACAGCGCCCACCGACATGGATCGGGCAGCGCGCGGACCCTCCGTGGGGACGTCCGTCCTTTGGATCCCCAGGGTCACGACGGGGACGATGGCTCGCCGTGACCACTCCCCGCCGGCCCCAGGACCTCTCCGAGCACTCCCCCGATCCGGGCACCGAGACCCTCGACCGCCGCTTCCTCGGGCAGCCCGGCCCGCTGTCGACCATGGCCAGCCTCGAGCTGTGGGAGCGCTTCAGCTTCTACGGCATGCAGGGCATCCTGGCGATCTACATGTACTTCGCGATGACCCAGGGCGGCCTGGGCATCGAGCAGATGGTCGCCACCGGGATCGTCGGCGCCTACGGCGGTGCCGTGTACGTCTTCTGCATCGTCGGCGCCCTCGTCGCCGACAGGATCCTGGGCCCCGAGCGCACCCTGTGGGCCAGCGCCTTCCTCATCATGGTGGGCCACATCGCCCTGGCCCTCGTGCCCGGCGCCCCCGGGCTCGTGATCGGCCTGCTGTGCGTGGCGATCGGCTCGGGCGGCGTGAAGTCGACCTCGGCCACCATCGTCGGCGAGCTGTACTCGCCTCAGGACACCCGGCGCGACGCCGGCTTCTCGATCTACTACATGGCCGTCAACGTCGGCGGCCTCCTCGGGCCGCTCCTGACGGGACTGCTGCAGAGCGAGTGGGGGTTCCACTGGGGCTTCGGCGCCGCCGCGGTCGGCATGGCGATCGGTCTCGTCTGGTACACGATCGCCCGCCGCGGGCTGCCGGCCTCCGCCTCGCGGGTCCCGGATCCCTTGCCGCGCTCGCAGTACCCGCTGTGGATCGGCACGGCGGCGGCACTGGTCGTCGTGGTGGCCGTGCTCGTGCTGCTGGGGGTCATCAACCCCGGGAACCTCGCGGACCTGCTGGTGGGCGTCTCGGTGGTCGCCGCCCTGGTGCTGTTCGGGATCCTGCTGCGCTCGCGCAAGGTCGATGCCGATGAGCGCAGCCGCGTCCGCGCCTTCATCCCGATGTTCATCGGCACCGCGGCGTTCTTCGCGCTGTTCCAGCAGCAGTTCACGGTCATCACCGTCTACTCCGAGCAGCGGATGGACCGGTCGGTGCTGGGCTGGGAGATGCCGATCTCCTGGGTCCAGACCTTCAATCCGTTCTTCATCATCGTGCTCGCGCCGATCTTCGCGATCCTGTGGACGAGGCTCGGTCGCCGCCAGCCGGTGACCCCGGTGAAGTTCGCGATGGGGATCCTCGCGATCGGCGTCTCCTTCGTGCTGTTCCTGCCGATGGTCCCGGCCGCGCAGGTGCCCGTGCTGTGGGTCGTGCTCATCATGTTCGTCGCGACGTGCGGCGAGCTGTCGATCTCCCCGGTGGGCCTGTCGCTGACCACGCGGCTGGCACCGCGCGCCTATCCCGTGCTCATGATGGCGCTGTACTACCTCGCGGTCGCCCTGGGGACGTCGCTCTCCGGGGCCCTGTCGACGTTCTACTCCGAGGACACCGAGTGGGCGTACTTCGGGATCAGCGGCGGCGCGACCATCGTGATCGGCCTGGTCATGCTCGCCCTGTCCAAGCCCGTGCTGCGGGCGATGCGCGGGGTGCGCTGAGCCCGAGCGTGCCCGCCGCGATGCGCCCGCCCGATGACCGTGCGTCACGTCGGTGCGAGCACGCCCGGTCCGCGACGGCGCCTCACTCCGGCTCGGAGACGATCAGCACCAGGGAGCCGTCGAAGGACTGCTGCGTGCGCAGCGCCCCGTGCCGCGCGTCCCAGGTGCCATCGGCGAGATCCGCCTCGAGCCGCGCGACCGTCCGCTCCTGGGCGGCGGGATCCACGAAGCTCCACGCCGAGTTGGCGCGACGCGCCCCCGGGTCCAGGATCATCTCGGGCCGCCCGAAGTACGCCTCGCTGAAGCCGTCCCGGCATCCGGCGGGGATGGGCAGGTCCAGCACCCGGGTGCTGCCCCCGAGCGCGGCGGCGACCCGGGCCGGCGCCGGGTAGCGCCGGGCCTCGGTCGCGATCATCTCGGGGGCATACTCGGCCAGCCACGTGCGGTCCAGACGCGCGGGATCGCACGTCATCACGACGACCGGTCCGCGGGTCACGCGCCGCAGCTCCGCGAGGCCGCGCTCGAGCGCACCCCACTGGTGCACGGAGAAGGTGGTGATGGCGGCATCGAAGGTGTCGTCGGCGAACGGCAGGTCCTCGGCGGTCGCGTCGATCGCCGGGGGCAGTGAGGGGTCGCGCTGGGCGCGCATCGAGGCGGAGGGCTCGACCGCGGTCACCTCGCGATCCCGGGGCTCGTAGGACCCGGCGCCGGCGCCGACGTTCAGCACCGTACGGGCCTCACCGAGCGCGACGGCGATGGCCTCCTCGAAGGCGGGCTCGGGACGGCGGTACTGCCCGTAGCCCTCGCCGATCCGCGCGTAGTCGGCGTCCCCGGAGGAGCCGTCAGTCATCGAGGGCACCGAGGGCGTAGGCGGCCTGCCCGGCGTGCTGAGCGGCGTCGTCGATGACGCTGATCAGACGCACCCCGCGGGTGACGGGCGGGTCCCACCGGTCGTCGATCACCTCGTCGAGCGCGGAGTCCTGGAGGGTGCCGAGGTAGTCCTGGAGGGACCGTGTGGCAGCGGCGACGTAGTCCAGCAGGCCATCGGGGTCCTCGGAGCGCACGGCGCGGGCCTCGGCGGCGCTCTGGCCGTAGCCGATCCCGTCTCCCAGGCCCAGGCGCTCATCGAAGCCCTGGGCCATCCACACCTGCTCATGACCGCCGAGGTCGGCGACCTGGGCGTCGATCTCGCGACCCAGGTGCCACAGCAGCCAGGCCACGGAGTTGGGCTGGGTGCCCACGTGAGCGTTGAGGGTCTCGGGGCTCAGGTGCGGGCGCAGGGCGCGCACGGCCTCGAGCGGACGGGAGGCGGCATCGGCGAGGAGGTCCACGGCGGTCATGGCCTCACGCTACGCCCAGGGGTCGACGATCGGCTCAATCGCCGACGACGATGTCCCCCTGCTCGGGATGGCGCTCGAGCCAGCTCTCGACGAAGGGGCAGATGATGAGGATCTTCTCGCCGCGCGAGCGGGCGTCGGCGAAGGCCCGCGAGACGAGGGCGGAGGCCACCCCCCGCTCCCGCTGGTCGGGATCGGTCACGGTGTGGATCAGCTCGAGCCGCCCCCGGGCACGCCGGTAGGTGAGCAGGCCCAGCTCCTCCTCGCCCTCGTACGCCTCATAACGGTCCTCATCGGGCAGGTCACGGATCTCGAAGCTCATGGGGTCTCCTCGCACGGGGGTGATGCGCATGCGCTGGGTGGGGCACGGCAGCGCCCAGTGTTCCAGATCGGCGTGCTCCGGTCCGGAGCGCTCCGGACCCGTTCCACCCTCGCCGCGGGTCCCGTCCCGGGCGCGACCTGGACGCCCCGTCACCACCGTCCCCGCAGGACGATGCCGTCACGGACGCGAGGTCACGGCCTCAGGCCCACGTCGACGCCCGGCTGCGGGGGCGCGCCCCCGTGGGAGCGGCGCGGGATCCCGCCGCCGGTGCCTCCGGTGGCGCCGGCACCGCCGCTGCCGCCCACCTCGCCCTCCGACGGCGCCCCGTCACCACGCACGCGCAGCGTGAGGCGCGAGACCTCCGCGGCCATCCGCTGCAGGTGGGCGTCCTCGCCGAGACGGCGCCAGCCGTCCAGGGCGCGCGTCGCGGAGTTCAGCGCCTCCTCGCAGCGGCCCTGGGCATCGAGCATCGCCGCGTCCCGGTCGGTGAGGTAGACGGACCAGAACCGGGCGCGCTCCTCGTGGCCGTCGGGCACGGCGTCGATGAGGCGGCGGGCCTCGCGGCGCCTGTGGGCGTACAGCGCCCGGTCCACGCCTTCAGCACCCGAGGCCAGGCCCAGGCCCGTGGCGATCATGCGGCCGATCACCGCGTCGACCACGTGATCCCACAGATCGGCGTCGGGGATCACGGAGGCCCCGCCGCTGCGCTCGGCCCGGCGGATGATCTCGCCGCCCTCGGCGTCGGCGTCGGCGTGGCGTCCCGCGTCCAGGGCCAGGCGCTGCACGACGGCGCGGGCCTCGAGCTCGGCCACGAGGAAGCGGCCGCGCACCGCATCGGTCGCGAGCAGGTCGTCGGACAGCCAGCGCGCCTCACGTGCCGCCGAGCGCAGCGCGGAGATCGCCTCGTCCGTGCGACCGGCCCGGCGGTGCGCCTGCCCCAGCAGCTGATCGGCCCGCACGGCGGAGAGGTGGTCGTGCTCGTGCCGGGCGATCCGGCGTGCCTGGGAGAGCGGCGCGAGGGCGTCGTCCTCACGGCCCGCCTGGATCCGCTGGGCGGCGACGACCAGCAGCGGGCGGACGCGATCCTCCTCGCGCGGGACCGCCTGCAGCAGCGAGGCCAGGCGTCGGGAGGCGTACGCGGCCTCGGGCCCGAGCCCGGCCGCCACGAGGTCCAGCACGAGGTCCGCGGCCAGGCGTGCCCGCAGGGTCGGCTCGTCGACCTCGCGCAGCCCGTGCAGCGCGGTCAGGGCGTGCTCGGCGGCCAGGCGCGGGTCGGTCTCGCGCAGGGTGCGGGCCAGGATCGTACGGGCCCCATGCGCGCTGCGGCCGATGTCGGTGGGGTCGGCGCGGTGCCCGCGCTCGGCGAACCAGTCCAGGACGTGGCCGGCCTGCTCGGAGGCCTCCTCGATCCGCCCCTCCAGCTCGAGGACCTTGGCCAGGCGCAGCCGCAGGATCGGCTCGGGGTCCCCCACCACCTCGCCCTGGACGGCCGCGAGCGCCTCGATCGCCGAGAGGATCCGTCCCTCCTCACGCTCGAGCTGCCAGGACTCCAGCACCCGGGGCGCGCCCGGGTCGGGGATGCCGTGGACGAGCCCCTCGACGACCACGAGGACGGCGTCGTCGACCTCCTCGCGGTCCACCGCCGCCAGGGGGTCCGCACGCCGGCGCCCGTGGGCGCGCGCCCCGCGGCTCGGCGCGGCGGGACGGGACGGGAGGTCCAGCGCCACCAGGAGCGCGCGGGCGTGGTCGTGGCGCCCGGCGCCATCGAGCAGACCCACCATCTCCCGCTGGACCCGCGAGGCCGCCGCGTCCTCGCCGGCCAGGGTCAGCACGTGGGCGTAGGACTGGAGCAGCTCGACGCGGTCGGGGAGGTCCGCGGGTTCGACCGCGAAGGCGTCGGCGAGCACCCCGGCCTCCCGGAAGCGACGCTGCGTGCCGAGGTCGCGGATCCGGTGGGCGGCCTCCAGGACGCTCCACGGGTAGGGCAGGGGGAGGTTCGCGGGGCGCAGGGCATCGCGGACGCGCGACATGACGTCGGCGTGCTGGGCCGGCCCGGTCGGCTCGTCGCGCCCGCCCCCGGACGTGGGAGTGGCACCGGGCGAGGACATGTCCGGAACGTTACCAACTGTCCGAACCTGTGCGACGGGGGGCGCGGGGGGATCCGGCCGCCGCCGACGATCCTCGGGGCCGGGAGAGGGAGTTCCTGGCACCTGCCGAATGCTACCGGGTGTGTGCCACGTCGCCTGGTCGGCCCATCGACCGCCTCCGGGGGTGCGGCACAATGGACGGGTGACCTACCCCCAGGTGCCCCATGGCACGGACGACCCCGGCGACCCCGGGACCGGGGTGTCCGGCGACCACGGTCACGAGCTCACCACGGAGCCCTCGGCGGACACTGTGCTCGCTGGCTACCGGAACGGTCGCCTGCACTCCGACGCCGCCGCTCCGACGGTGCTGAGGACGGATTTCGATGTGGACGCGTACGTCCACGCGGCCCGCGGGAGGATCCCTGTCGACCTCGGGACCGCCTCCCCCATGGGGGCCGATCCGCATGACGACTCCCTGCGCCGCGATCTCGCGTTCGTGTGGCGGCTGGACTCCGCAGGTCTCTCGGAGACCCGCGCGGTCCTGACCACCTGGACCTCGAATGAGGCGCGGATCACAGCCTTCATCGCGACCTGGGCCTACGAGCGCTTCTGGTTCGCGCGCGCCGCACGGGATCTGCTGACCGCCGACGGCGACGTGCCGCGCGCCCCGCGGCGCGGCCTGCGCGGGCGGCTCCGCGGGCTGTACGTCGAGCGGATCCTGCCGGTCGTCGCCCCGATCTGGACCACGATCGTCGGCGAGCCCGTCGTCGCCGGGCACATGGCGCGCCTGGCCGTGCAGGAGAGCGCCCTGCAGGCGGCCTATCGTGCGCTGCTGCCCCGCCTGTCGGGTGAGGCCCACCGGGTCGTCTCGGAGATCGTGCACCGTCGCGACACCGTCGTCGAGTTCTTCCGCACCGAGGCCGCCGCCCGGATCTCCCGCTCCCGCGCCGAGGCCGCCGCCGCCCGCGTGCACCTGGGCACCGGCTGGGCTCCGCTGCGCATCGTCGGGGTCCCCGACACCGACGAGCGGCGCGCGTTGTCGAGCATCTTCCGCACGGCCGCGGCGCGGGCCGACCTCGCCGAGGCCATCGCGGCCGTGCAGGACCTCCTGCCGCCCCGCCGTGAGCGCGGTACGCTCTCCCGGGCCCTGGCCCCCCTGCGGCGCCTGACCGGCCGCTCCCCCCGTCCCGCCCGAAGGGATGCCACCCGTGGCCTTTGACCTCGAACGCTTCGCCGAGACCTCGGATCGCGTGCGGTGGGAGGACCTCGACCTGTCGCTGTTCCGGTCCCAGCCGCTGGATGCCGACACGCTCCGGTCCCTGCGCTACATGTGCGACGTCGAGTACCACACCTCGTGCTTCCTGCGGGACATGCTCGTGACCCCCTCGCACCGCGAGGAGGCCGCCGGCGGCTTCATGACGATGTGGAACCGCGAGGAGTTCTGGCACGGCGAGGCTCTGGCGGCCGTGCTCGCCGAGCACGACATCATCGTCGACTACGACGAGCTCAAGGCCAAGCGGGTCAAGCTCGGCTGGCAGCTCGCGCTGGGGCCGATGAAGCAGTCTCTGCTGACCAACCTCGTGGGCCAGGACTTCGTGGCCGTCCACATGACGTGGGGCGCCGCCAACGAGCTGTCGGCCGTCGCCGCCTACCGGCGCCTGGCCGAGCTCACCGACCATCCGGTGCTGACGCCGCTGCTCAAGCGGATCGCCCAGCAGGAGACCCGGCACGTCGCCTTCTACACGACCCAGGCCCGCGAGCGGCTCGAGAACTCCTCCAACGCCCGCAAGCTGGTGCGGCTGATCCTGTCCAAGGTGTGGAAGCCCGTGGGCTCCGGGATGATGGACGAGTCCGAGGTCAAGGCCGTCATGACCCACCTGTTCGAGCACCGCCACGACGATCTCGACAAGCTCGACCAGCGCATCCAGCGCTTCCCCGGGCTCGACGGGGTGACGATCTTCCGCTCGGCGTTCCGCAGCCTCGGCGTCGCCTGAGCCTGCGCCACCGGGGCGCTGGGGAACTGAGGCACTGGTGCCTCAGCGTCTCCTGCTGGGCCTCCGCAACCCCAGAGCCTCCCCGGCGCACCGGTTCAGCGCCGACGCGGCACCTTCGCGGGCCACCACACCCGGTCGCCGATGGCATAGGTGAGCGCCGGCACCAGGAACGAGCGCACGACGAGCGCGTCCAGCAGCACGCCGAAGGACACGATGATCGCCAGCTGCAGCAGGAACTGGATGGGGATCACGGCGAGCGCCGCGAAGGTCGCGGCGAGCACGATCCCGGCGCTGGTGATGACCCCGCCGGTGAGCCCGAGGCCCCGCAGGACGCCCTCGTGGGTGCCGTGGACCAGGGACTCCTCGCGCACCCGGCTCATGAGGAAGATGTTGTAGTCGATCCCGAGCGCCACGAGGAACACGAACCCGTACAGCGGCACCACGGGGTCGCTCGCGCCCTGGCCGATGAGGTGGAACACGACGGCGGCGACGCCGAGCGCCGTGCCGTAGCTGAGCACCGTGGTGGCCAGCAGCATGAGCGGCGCGACGATGGATCGCAGCAGCAGCATGAGCATCACGGTGATCGCCGCCAGGACCACGGGGATGATGACGGTGCGGTCGCGCTCCGCGGTCGCGTTGGTGTCCAGGTCGGTGGCGGTGGTGCCGCCCACCAGGGGGTCCACGCCCGCTCCCGCGAGGTCGGTGCGCAGGTACTCCACGGTGCCCTCGGCGGCCAGGGAGTCCGCGGCGTCGGTGAGCGTGACCTGGAAGAGCAGGTCGCCGTCGACCTCCGTCGGCTCCGCTCCGGCGAAGGGCCCCTGGGCGGGCCCGGCGCCCGTGGCGTCGACCGGGATCGATCCCGAAGGGGAGTCCAGGGCGGCCAGGGCGACGGTGCTGACCCCGTCGGCGTCCGCGAGGACGCGGGCGGCATCGGCCCGCTGATCGGCCGGCGCGATGACGTAGGTGGGGGTCCCGCTGCCGCCGGGGAAGTGCGCCGCGATGACGGCCTGGCCGTCCCGGGCGGGGCTGTCCCCCAGCACGAACTCGCTCGCCGGGACGCCGCTCGCGTCGAGCCGCACCAGGCCCGCACAGCCGATGACCAGCACGATCAGCACGCCCGCGGCGATGCGTCGGGGGGCGCGGGCGATGAGGCGGCCGATCCCGGGCCACAGGCCGCGGGCGCCGTCCCCGGTGAGCCGGGGATGCTCCGAGCCCGGCAGGGGGCGCCGCGGCCAGAACGCCGCGCGCCCGACCAGGGCGAGCACCGCCGGGAGGAAGGTGAGCGAGGTGGCCATCGCCATCGCGATGCCGATCGCCGCCACGGGGCCCAGCGCCGAGTTGGACACGAGGTCCGAGAGCATGAGGCACAGGAGGCCCGCGATGACGGTGCCGCCGGAGGCGGCGATCGGCTCGATGGTCCCGCGCAGCGCCCGCAGCGTCGCGGTGACGGGGCTCTGGACGTCGCGCAGCTCCTCGCGGAAGCGGGCGACGTACAGCAGGCTGTAGTCGGTCGCGGCGCCGATCACGAGGATGAAGAGGATCCCCTGGATCTGTCCGTTGATCGTGAGGACGTCGGCGCGGGCGAGCGCGACGACCACCAGCACCGCCGCGCACAGGGCCGTCATGGACGACAGCAGCACCAGCACCGGCAGCAGCGGGGAGCGGTAGACGATCACGAGGATCACGAACACCACGGCGAGGGCGACCACGAGCAGCAGCCCGTCGATGCCCCCGAAGGCGTCCACGAGGTCGGCGCTGAACCCGGCGGGGCCGGTGACCCAGTGGTCCAGCCCCTCGGGAAGCTGCTCGGCGGCCAGGGCGTCCAGGGCGGCGACGGCCGTCTCGGGCTCGATGCCCGCGGGGACGGCGACGACGAGCTCGGCGGCCTTGCCGTCCTCGGAGGGCAGGACCGGGGAGACCTGCACGTCGACGCCCGGGGCCACGGCCGCGCCGGCCCCCGAGGCGACGGCCTCCAGCGCCGAGGTGTCCGCGGCGGTCAGGCCGCCAGGGCGCTCGACCACGAGGATCGCGGGGATCGTGTCCTCGCCGAGGAACTCCCCGAGACGCTCCTGGACCTGCGTGGACTCCGCGGAGGCGGGCAGGAACGAGGAGCGGTCGTTCGTCGCGACGTCGCCGATCTTCCCGAAGGACATGCCGCCGAGGGAGAACACGGCCAGCCACACCAGGATCAGCACGACCGGCAGCAGCACCCGCAGCCAGATCGGAGGCCTGCGGTCCACCGCCTCGCCCGGCGCCCGGTGCGTGGGGGACGTGCCGTGATCAGCGCTCATCGGCACATCCTCGCATCCGGCGGGCACCGGGCCGGACGCCCCGGATCACGCAGGGCGGCCCGGATCACTCGGGGCGGCCGGGCGGCTCCACGGGCGGGACGTCGGCGCGATGGGTCGGGGCGCCGCCGGTGGGACGGGGAGTCGCGTGCCGGCCCGGATGGTCGATCCCCGAGCCGTGCTCGGGGGCATCGCCCACCGCGGGCGCCCCGAGGTGTTCGTGCGCCGGGGCCGCGGTGGGTGCCGCGGCGGAGCCGGACGCGGCGTGGGCCGGCCGGTGATCCTCCGCGGGGTTCGTCTCCCCGGACAGCCCCTCGGTCGCGGCGAGGATCCCGTCCTCGTCGCCCCGGCCCTCGGCGATCCGGCGCAGGCGACGGCGCTCCCCCGGGCCCTCGGCGAGCCGGTAGAGAACCGGGACGATCACGAGGGTCAGCAGGGTCGAGGAGACGAGCCCGCCGATCACGACCACCGCGAGCGGTTGGGAGATGAACCCGCCCTCCCCGGTGATCCCGAAGGCCATCGGCAGCAGGGCGAAGATCGTCGCCGCGGCCGTCATGAGGATCGGCCGCAGACGCTTCGAGGCGCCCGTGGTCACGGCCTCCTCGAGCCCCATGCCGTGCCGTCTGTACTGGTTGACCAGGTCGATGAGCACGATCGCGTTGGTGACGACGATGCCCACGAGCATGAGCAGGCCGATCATCGAGGGCAGCCCCAGCGGGACCTGCGTGATGACCAGCAGCCCCAGGGCGCCGGTCGCCGCGAACGGGATCGACACCAGAAGGATCAGCGGCTGGATCAGCGACTTGAAGATCCACACGAGCAGCACGTAGGTCAGCAGGACCGCGGCGAGCATGGCGATGCCGAGCTGGCCGAAGGTGTCGCCGATGTCCGCCGAGGCGCCGCCGACGGTCGCCTTGGCGCCATCGGGCAGCGTCGCGCCGTCGACGGCGGACTGCGCGGCGGTCGTCGCCGCCCCCACGTTGTCGCTCGAGGGTGTGAGCTGGATCGTGACCGTCTCCCGGGAGTCCTGGGTCACGATCTGCGGCCGCGAGTTCTGCTCGTCGACCCGGGCGACGTCGGTCAGCGGCATGCCCGCGATCTGCATCCCCCGCAGCTGGTCCAGGGTCGAGATGGGCTCGGTGCCCTGCTCGACGTAGACCTGCAGCGAGTCCCCGTCGATCGTGATGCTCCCGATCGAGGAGGGGTACAGCTGCTGGGCGACGAGGCCCACGACCGCCTGCTCGGTGAGCCCGCGCTGGGCGGCGGCGGTCTGGTCCACGGTGATGACCGCGGTGGGCTGATCGGCCTGCAGGTCGCTCTCGACCTTGGAGACGCCCGAGGGCAGCGGATCCAGCCGCTTGAGGATCGCGTCGTTGGCCTTCTGCCGCGCATCGTCGGTGGGCCCGGTGATCTGGATGTCGACCGTCGAGGATCCCGTCGCACCGCCGCTCTGCTGGGCCTCGACGTCCCCGGCGTCGGGCAGGCCCTGGAGCTTCTTGAGGATCGTGTCCCGCAGGGCCTCCTGGTCGGCGTCGGGGTCGGTGGTGATCGAGTAGCTGATCTCGTTGGTCTGGCCGCCCGCCCCGCCCGCGGGTCCGAAGGCGGACGCCCCGATGGTGGTCTGGACGCTGTCGACGCCGTCGACGTCCTTGAGGACCTTCTCGGCCTGTGCGGCCTTGTCGGAGGACTCGTCGAGGGTGGTGCCCGCCGGGAGGGTCTGGGTGAAGGAGGCGAGGTTCTGCCCCGAGTCGCCCAGGAAGTTGATCTTGAGCGCGGGGACCAGGAACCCGGTGCCCACGAGCACCAGGACGGCCAGGAGGATCGTGAGGACCCGGTGCCCCTGGGTCCAGCCCAGCACCGGGCGGTACAGGCGGTGCAGCAGGGACCGTGACTCACGGGCCTCGGCCGCGTCGCGCACGGCCTTGACCTGGGCGGCGTCGTCGGGGTCGGTCGGCACGGCGGCCTTGCGCGGCGCCCTCAGGAACCAGTACGCGAGGACGGGGACGATGGTCAGCGAGACGATGAGCGAGGAGAGCATCGCGATGGCGACCGTCAGCGAGAACGGGCGGAACAGCTCGCCGGCCATGCCCGAGACCACCGCGACCGGCAGGAACACGATCACCGTGGCGAGCGTCGAGCTGGTGACCGCCCCCGCGACCTCGCCGACGGCGTCGATGATGGCGCGGGCCCGGGCCTTGCCGTACGTGAGGTGGCGGGTGATGTTCTCGATGACGACGATCGAGTCGTCCACGACGCGCCCGATGGAGATGGTCAGCGCCGCCAGCGTCAGCATGTTCAGCGTGTAGTTCGAGACGAGCATCCCCACGAAGGCCATGAGCAGCGACATGGGGATCGAGATCGCGGTGACGATCGTCGGGCGGAGCTGCCGCAGGAACAGCAGGATCACGCCGATCGCGAAGACGAGGCCCAGCAGGCCCTCCTCCGCCAGGGACAGGATCGACTTCTGGATGAACGGCGCCTGGTCGAACACCACGGTGCTCTTGGCGTCGCCGCCGAGGCCGGGCAGGAGCTCGTCGAGCCGGGACTCGACGCCCTTGGAGACGTCGACGACGTTGCCGTCGGCGGTGGCGGTGACCACCAGCACGAGCGATTCGCGGCCGTCGGTGCGGGAGATCGAGGTGGCCGCCTGCTGGGTCTGCTCGACCTTGGCGACCTGGCCCAGCGTCGTGGCGTCCTGCTGACCGCCCTGACCGCCCTCGGCGGGCAGGAGGGCGATGCCCTGGAGGTCCTCGATCGAGGTCAGCTGCGTGCCGATGGTGACGTCGAGGGAGCGATCTCCGTCGGTGATCGTCCCCCCGGGCACGGACAGCCCGTTGGCATCGAGGGCGGTCTTGATGTCGGCGGTGGTCAGCCCGCGGGAGGCGAGCTCCTGGGCGTCCGGGGTGATCCGCACGATCTGGGTCGGGGCACCGGCCACGACGACCGAGGAGACCCCCTCCACGCGCTCGAGCTCGGGCACGACGTCGTCGCGCAGCCCCTGCGCCAGGGTCGCGGGCTCGTTGTCCGAGGAGATCGACAGGACGGCGACCGGGATGTCTCCGGAGCCTCCGGCGATGACCTGCGGGTCGGTGCCGTCGGGCAGGTCGTCCTTGATCCGGGCCAGCGCCGCGTCGACCTGGTTGGCGCTGCGGGCCGTGTCGGTGCCGTACTTCAGCTCGATCGTGACCATGGAGACGCTGGGCTGGGACATCGAGGTGGTCGAGTCGACGTTCTCGAGGCCGCGCACCGACTGCTCGATCGGCCCGCTGATCCGCGAGGCGACCTGCTCGCTCGAGGCGCCCGGTGAGGTGGTGACCACCTGGATCTGGGGCAGGGACACCGAGGGGATCAGCTCCTGGCGCAGCGTCGACATCGACAGGGCGCCGATGAGGGCCACCGCGATGCAGACCAGGGCGATGAAGGAGCGGTTGCGGAGGCTGAGGATCGCCAGGCGGCGCATGGGTTCTTCCTGTCGTGACATCGCGCGCCGCGGGCGGCGCACGACGGGCGGAGCGGGTCCTGGCGCGCCCGGGGCGAGGCGGTGACCGTCCCCGCGCACCATTCGACCACGCCGGAGGCCCCGCGCCCATACGACGAAGGGCGGAGATGTGGGCGGGGTCGCGGGCCTCGAGGCGCGCTCCCTCACGGGCGGCATGCGGACGCGCCCGTGGACGGGGTCACGGACGGCGGTGCGGGAGTGGGTCACATCCGGACGTCGTGGTCGCCGCGGGTCCGCGCGCGCCGACCACAATGGAGGGCGTGTCCGAGCCCAGTCCCTCCGTCCCCGACGGGGCCGCCCGCCGCGTCGTGGACCGCGACATCCTGCGCCTGGCGATCCCCTCGCTCGGCGCGCTCGTGGCCGAGCCCCTCTTCGTGCTGGTCGACTCCGTGTTCATCGCGCGCGTCTCGACGCCCGCCCTGGCGGGCCTGGGGCTCGCGGCGACGGTCCTGACGACGGTGGTGGGGCTGTCGGTGTTCCTCGCGTACTCGACGACGGCTGCCGTCGCGCGGGCCTTCGGCGCGGGCCGACGATCCGAGGCGATCGCCCGCGGCGTGGACGCGTCCTGGCTCGCGCTGGGGATCGGCACGGTGTGCGCGGCGGTGCTGGTGCCGTTCGGCGAGCCGCTGCTGGCGCTGTTCGGGGCTGCGCCCGAGGTGCTCGCCGAGGCGCACGTGTACCTGCGGATCAGTGCGCTGGGCCTCCCGGCGATGCTCGCGGTGCAGGCCGCGACGGGCCTGGTGCGGGGGCTGCAGAACGCGTGGCTGCCGCTCGTGGTGGCCGTCGGCGGGGCGGCGCTGAACATCCCGCTGAACGCCGTGCTGATCTTCGGCATGGGCCTGGGGATCGCGGGATCGGCCGCGGGGACCGTGGTCGCGCAGTGGCTGATGGCGATCGTGCTGCTGGCGGCCGTCGCACGGGCCGCACGCCAAGAGCGCGTGCGGCTGGCCCCGCAGCTGCGATCGGTCGCCTCGGCCGGACGCGAGGCGGTGCCGATGTTCGTGCGCACCCTGTCCCTGCGCGCCGTGCTGCTGGTGACCGTGTTCGTCGCGACGGGCCTGGGGTCCACGCAGCTGGCGGCCCACCAGCTGGCCTCGACGGTGTTCAACCTGCTCGCCCTCGCGCTCGATGCCCTCGCGATCGCGGGGCAGGCGCTGGTGGGCCGCTACCTCGGGGCCTCGGACACCGGAACCGTCCACGCCGTGACGCGGCGGCTCATGGTGTGGGGCGTCGGCGGCGGGTTCGCGACCGGGGTGCTGCTGCTCGCGGCGAGCTACGCGGCGCCCCAGGTGTTCACGCCCGACCCCCTGGTCCAGGCCGATCTCCGTGCCGCGCTGTGGGTGCTGGTGGTGGCCCAGCCGATCGCCGGCTACGTGTTCGTCCTGGACGGGGTGCTCATGGGCGCGGGCGATGCCCCCTACCTGGCGCGCGCAGGGGTCCTCACGGCGCTGGCGGTCATGCCCGGCGCCGCCCTCGTCGCGTGGTGGGGCCCCCGGGGCCCGCTGGGTCTGGCGGCCCTGTGGGTCGCGTGCAACCTGCTGTTCCTGGTGGCCCGGGCGATCGCCCTGGGGATCCGGGTGCGATCGGACCGGTGGATGCGCGTCGGGGCGTGACGGCGGCGCGGCGCCATCGACGCCGGGATCACCCGCGGTGGCCCGCCGAGGGACCCCCGTGCCCGGACCCGCCGTCGCCCGGTCCGTGCTGGTCCACGGGGCGCCAGCCGCCTCCGGGCTCGGGCCCTGGAGCAGGCGCAGGCCCGGGGGTCCGGGTCTCGTGGGGAGGCACGGGGGTCCCGGGGGCGATTCCCTGCCCTGGGGACCAAGGGCTCCCGGCGGCCGTCCCCTGCTGCCATGGCTGCGGCGGAACCTGGTGCTGGGTCGCCCCGAAGCCACCTCCGGAGCCGCCCCCGCGTCCCCCGACGCCTCCGCGCAACGCGCTCGGGATCAGCGTCGGAGCGACACCGCTCTCGACCGGCACCTGACGGCGTCGGAACCAGCCCAGCAGGGCACCCAGGCCTGCGCGTCCCGTCGCCGGGCCCAGCACCCGGGACGACACCTCCACCAGCAGACCGACGATCCCGGTCAGGAGCGGCAGCCACGGCCCGAGATGGATCCCCGCGGACAGCGATCCCAGACCCGCGAGCCCGGCGTCCAGGGACACGGCACCCAGGATCAGCAGCACGATCCCACCGAGGCCGTACGCGACCGGGAGCGTGATCCAGGAGATCACGAGCGCCGGCACGCTCCGGGGAGCGATCCGGCGCCCGTGGCCCCACAGCGCGCCCATCACCGCGATCAGCACCAGCCCCACCAGGAGCAGCAGGACCCCGACGAACCAGGGCAGGCCCGGGTACCAGGGCGGGTCCGTGAAGGTCGGCACGTTCGCGTCCTGGGTGAAGAGCCACAGCCATCGGTCCTCGCGCACCGTGGAATCCGCGAGCGGGACGGACCCGAAGACCCGGTAGTGCACGGACCCGAGGACCCCGAAGCCTGCCAGGTACGCCACGACCTGGCCGATGGCGACGGGCAGCAGCAGGATCAGGGCCAGCCCCTGGGCCGGGGTCCCGTCGACGAATCCGCGGACCACGACGGCGACCGACAGCACGAGGATCCCTGCTGCGGAGTACGCCATGAGATGGACCAGAGCGAGGCGCGGTCCGGCGGTCGCCTCGGCCGCCGTGGACCACCATCGGGGGCGCTCGGCGATGCTCAGCTGACCCAGCAGCAGTGCGCCGCCCAGGAGGAACCACGCCCCGAAGAAGGCGTCGAAGCCGGCGGCGTGCATCGAGACCGACACGTCGTCGGTGGCGATCCTGAAGGCGAGGATCCGGGCGATCGCCGTGGTGACGATCGCCAGGAGCAGGCCGGACACGCAGGCCGTGAGGGCCATCCCGAGGAGCTTCGCGCCGCTCTGGCGTCGGCGCAGGAAGCGCCCGCCGAACCATCCGAGGAGCACGATGGTGGCCGTGATCGCCAGGGGCAGGGCACGCGTCGAACCGCCGCCGGACAAGAGGAAGCCGGCCTGGACATCGATCCGGTACGAGCCGAACGTCCCGGAGGCGACCAGCTGGGCCGGGATGCCGAGGATCCCGCGCAGGAGCTCGAAGGCCCCGTCGCCGCCCGCGGGATCCGTCGTGCCCCCGCCGCTCGAGGGGCCCGAGGTCGTGCCGGACGAGGACGAGGCGGAGAGCACCATCGCGAGGTACGTCGAGACCGCGAGGACGACGGCGACGATGCTCGCCGCGACGTAGGCGATCACCGCGACCAGGAGCCCCCCGAGGGGATTGACGATCCCGAGCCTCGTGAGCTGGGCACGGACGTCCACGGGGCCCGCCCCCGCACGTGCGCCGGGCACCTGCCACTGCGGACCCGATTCCTGGGGGGCCGGCTGCTGGGAGGCTGATTGCTGCGGACCTGACCGCTGAGGAACCGACTGCTGGGGATCCGGCGGCTGCGGCTGTCCCTGCTGCCATGAGGGCGGAGGTGCGCCCCAGCCGCCGCCCGGCCGCGGGGCTCCTCCCCCGTGCGTGCCGTCGTCCCCGTGCGTGCCCTGGCTCATGCCCGTCCCCTCGCCGGGCGTGCGGCGCCCGTCATCCGTGGTGGTGATACCCGCCACAGGATAGGGGGGAGGACCCCCGCACGCGTGCCACCGCGGCGCGGGAAGATCGATGGGGCACGCTGGTCAGGCGTCTTTTCGGCGGTTGTCCACAACGGTCTTCCGGCCTGGCCGCCACCCCGGGGAAACCCCCTGTCGGCACCACCGGGCACGCTCGTAGGATCGCCGGGTGACCTCGTCGCCCGCCCCCGCGTCCTCCCCCTCCGTTCCCACCCGGCTCGACCCGCGCGACCGCCTCGTCATCGCGCTCCTGCTGGTCTCCTCGTTCGTCGTCATCCTCAACGAGACGATCCTGTCCGTCGCCCTGCCCTCGATCATGGCCGACCTCCACCTCGAGGCGGGCACCGCGCAGTGGCTGACCACGGCGTTCATGCTGACGATGGCCGTGGTCATCCCCATCACGGGCTTCCTGATCCAGCGTCTGAGCACCCGCACGCTGTTCACGGCCGCGATGATCCTGTTCCTCGTGGGCACCACCATCTGCGCCGTCTCGACCGCGTTCGTCCCCCTGCTGCTGGGCCGCGTCGTCCAGGCCAGCGGCACCGCGATCATGATGCCGCTGCTGATGACGACGATCATGAACCTCGTGCCCCCGCACCTCCGCGGACGGATCATGGGCAACATCTCCATCGTCATCTCGGTGGCGCCGGCCGTCGGCCCCACCATCTCGGGCCTCGTGCTCTCGGTGCTGCCGTGGCGCTTCCTGTTCGTGCTGGTGCTGCCGATCGCGGCCGCGGCCCTGGCCCTGGGACTGCGCCGCATCCAGAACGTCGGCGAGACCTCGCACTCGAAGGTCGACGTGCTCTCGGTGATCCTCTCGGGGGTCGGCTTCGGTGCGCTGGTCTACGGCATGAGCAGCATGGGCGGCGAGGGCAGCGCCGACGGCGGCTCCTCGGAGCTCGGCTGGGCGATCGGCGAGATCGCCCTGGGCGTCGTCGTCCTGGCGATCTTCGTGCTGCGCCAGCTGCGCCTGCAGCGCACCGACCGCGCCCTGCTGGACCTGCGCACCTTCACCCATCGCACCTTCGCCGCCGCGACCGTGCTCATGGTGCTCACGATGGGGTCGCTGTTCGGCATGGTGGTGCTCCTGCCCATCTACCTCACCGAGGTGCTGGGCCTGCCCACCCTGTCGATCGGTCTGATGCTCCTGCCCGGAGGGCTGCTGATGGGTCTCGCGGCTCCCTTCGTGGGACGCCTGTACGACCGGGTCGGCCCCCGCCCCCTCGTGATCCCCGGGCTGGTCCTGGTCGCGGCGGGCCTGCTGATCCTGTCGACCATCTCCACGGACACCGCCCCGTGGACGGTGCTGGCGGCCCACGTCATCGTCTCCTGCGGCCTGGCCCTGGTCTTCACCCCGCTGTTCACCTCCTCGCTCGGCTCCCTGCCGCCGTCGCTCTACAGCCACGGCTCGGCGATCGTGGGCACCGTGCAGCAGGTGGCCGGTGCGGCAGGCACCGCCACCATGGTCACGATCATGTCCGTGGTCGCGGCCGGCGCCCGACGGACCGGTGCGGGAGACCTCGAGGCGATCGCGACCGGCACCGGACGCACCTTCGTGGTCGCGGCGTGCCTGGCGCTGGCCGGGGTCGTGTGCGCGATCTGGCTGCGCAAGGACGACGCCCCGGACGAGGATCGGACCGTTCACCACGAACGGGACGAATCGGCACCCGGGAAGGTCGAGCACGGCGCGGTCGGCCACCGTTCGGCGTGATCTGCACAACGCGATGCGCCTCTGAGGTGCCCGTGAGACGGGGGACTGGCTACCGTGGAGGGGTCTCTCGGCCGACCGTCGACGGCGCCCCGTCGTCCCTGGTCCGCCTGCCCGGCACGACCCCTGGACAGGATCCATGACGTCTCCCGCTGCACCGCCCCGGCACCCCTCCCGACGCACCCTCGCGCGAGGTGCCGCGTGGTCCGTCCCCACCGTGATCATGGGCGCCTCGGTGCCCGCGTACGCGGCGTCGGGCTGCATCCCCGCGACCGGCTCCACCCTCACGCAGCAGCTCTCGTTCGGCTCCGCTCAGGGCGCCAACGGATGGAGCGCGGGCTCCACGGGGTCGTACTACGGCGGCGCCACCGCCCCGCGCTGGGCCTCGAGCTACAGCCAGAACGGCTGGAACGGGACCACCAACTGCTTCTCTCGCCCCTCGCCGACCAACTCCATCTCGCTGGCCCCCGAGGGCGGCACGGTCGTGGGCGACCCCGATCCGTCGCGCGCGAACTCGACGCTGACGTACTCCAGGACGCTCTGCCTGGCCGCCGGGTCGTACACGGTGAGCTTCGACTGGGTCGCCCTGACGTACAACTCCGTCGGCTCCACCCTGCAGCTCACGGCCACGCGAGACCAGGGGACGTCCACGCCCATCGGAGCTGCTGTCGTCGCCCCGATCGGCAATGCGTCGTCCAACCAGTTCGGATCCGGATCGCGCAGTGCCACCCTGACGGTGCCCTCGGCGAACACCTACACCTTCACGTACTCGTGGACCTTCACCACGGCCACGGCCTACGAGGCCTCGAACGGCTGCAACACCTACGCCAACGACATCGCGGTGGGGCCACCCGTCGTCACGAAGACCGCCTGAACGGACCTCTCCGCTCCCGGGACGCCGTGCACCCCGCCGGGTGCATGGCGTCTCGTCGTCGGTCCGGGGCACGCGCGCGACGGCGCGCGCCCCGGAGCACACGGATTAGACGGTCGCGGCCTCGTCGGCGCGCGCCCGCACGGCGACCGTCGCCTCGACGAGGTGCGCGAGGCTCTCCTCGGTCTCGGCGTAGCCGCGGGTCTTGAGCCCGCAGTCGGGGTTGACCCACAGGTTGACCGGGCCCACGGTGCCCAGCGCCTTGATCAGCAGCTCCTCGATCTCCTCGGTGCTCGGCACACGCGGGGAGTGGATGTCCCACACGCCCGGCCCGATCCCGCGGGAGAAGCGCTCGGGGTCGATCGCGTCGACGACCTCGCCGCGCGAGCGGGCCGACTCGATGCTGGTGACGTCCGCGCCCAGGCCGTCGATCGCGTCGATGACCTCGTTGAACTCGCTGTAGCAGAGGTGGGTGTGGATCTGCGTCGCATCGACCACACCCGACGTCGCGAGGCGGAACGAGCCCACCGACCAGTCGAGGTAGGCGTCCTGATCGGCACGGCGCAGCGGCAGCAGCTCGCGCAGGGCGGGCTCGTCCACCTGGACGATCCCGATCCCGGCGGCCTCGAGGTCGGCGACCTCGTCGCGCAGGGCCAGGGCCACCTGATCGGCGGTCTCGCCCAGGGGCTGGTCATCGCGCACGAAGGACCACGCGAGGATCGTGACGGGGCCCGTCAGCATGCCCTTGACGGGCTTGGCGGTGAGGGACTGGGCGTAGGTGGCCCAGGGGACGGTGATCGCCGCGGTGCGCGAGACGTCGCCGAACAGGATCGAGGGGCGCGTACAGCGCGAGCCGTAGGACTGCACCCAGCCGTTCTCGGTCACGGCGAAGCCTTCGAGGTTCTCCGCGAAGTACTGGACCATGTCGTTGCGCTCGGGCTCGCCGTGCACCAGCACATCCAGGCCCAGGCGCTCCTGCAGGGCGATCACGCGGGCGATCTCCTGCTGCATGGCCTCGACGTAGGCGGCCTCATCGATGCGTCCGGCCCGCAGATCGGCCCGCGCGCGGCGCACCTCCTTGACCTGCGGGAAGGAGCCGATGGTGGTCGTCGGCAGCTCCGGCAGGCCCAGGGCCTCGCGCTGGGCGGCGGCGCGCATCGGGTACTGGGCGCGGTCGCGGTCGTCGGCGGCGAGCGCCGCGGCGCGTGCGCGCACGGCCTCGTCGCGCACGCCGGCGAAGTCGCGCGGCACCGAGCGGGAGCCGTCGGCGTCCCCGGGCGTCACGGAGCCGGCGCCGAGCGCCACGACCTCGCGCACCTTCTCGTCGGCGAAGGCGAGGGTCTCGCTGAGGTCACCGGGCAGGTTGGGCTCGAGGTCCAGGGTGTGGGGCACGTGCTGGAGCGACACGCTGGTCGAGACGGACACCGCGGCGGGGTCGCCGCCGGCCTCGGCCACGCGCTCGCGCAGCACGGCCAGGCGGGCGGCCGCGGTGGTCAGCTCGGTGCGCCAGACGGTGCGGCCCTCGACGAGACCCGCGACGAGCCGCACGCCGGCGATGCCCGCGAGGTTCTCGACGGTGGGGAGGTCCCCGCGCGTCGCATCGACGTGCACGGCCTCGACACCCGTGGCCAGGAGCGAGGGCAGCAGGGCCCCGATCCCGCCGTAGGGCGTGGTGACCAGGATCTTCGGACGCGGGGATACGGCGGCCAGGCGGCCCTCGGCGCGCTCGAGGAGCGCGGCCAGGGCGTCGGCGCCGATCCGCTGGTCGGCGGCGAGCGCAGGCTCGTCGAGCTGCACCCAGGGGGCGCCGGCCTCGGCGAGACGGCCCAGGAGCTCGGCGTAGACGTCCACGAGGTCGTCCAGGCGGTCCAGCGGGTCGAAGCCCTCCGGGGCGTCGTCGGCGGCCTTGGACAGCAGCAGCAGCGTCACGGGGCCCACCAGCACGGGGCGCTCGGTGACGCCGTCCTCGAGGCCCTCGCGGAACAGGTCGATCACCTGGGTCGAGGCGACACGGAGGTCGGTGTCCGGGCCGATCTCGGGCACGAGGTAGTGGTAGTTGGTGTCGAACCACTTGGTCATCTCGAGCGGGGACTGCTGGGCGTCGCCGCGGGCGAGGGTGAAGTAGCCGTCCAGGCCCACGGTGCCGTCGGCCTCGAGCACGTGCGCCAGGCGCGCGGGCACGATCCCGGTGGCCACGGCGGCGTCGAGCACCTGGTCGTACAGCGAGAACGTCCCGGGGATCGCGGCGACCTCGGAGAGCCCCAGCTCGACGAGGCGGGCGCGCGTGCGGCGGCGGAGCTCGCGGACGGCGTCGTCGAACTGCGCGCGGTCGATGCGGCCGGCCCAGTAGGACTCCTCGGCCTTCTTGAGCTCGCGGTCGGGGCCGATGCGCGGGTAGCCGACGATCGTCGCGGCAGGCAGGGCGCCGGTGCTCGCGGCGGTCTCGTGGATGGGGGTCTGGTTCATCGTGTCTCCTTGTCCGCGGCCGGGGGCCTCGGGGATGGTGCGGTCCTGGGCAGGTACGGGGACGGGGATCCGGTCGTGGGTCCCGTCCTGATCGGGGTTCCGGCGCGGCCGGTCACGGCCGCCACGGTACGGATCCCGCGGGCCGCGGGCGGACGTCCGTGACGCCGTGTGTCCTCGTGTGGCACCGGCGTCGTCGGCCTGGTCGCCCCGTCCCGGGCAGATGCCCGGTGGGAGGTGGTCGGAGATCGCCGGCGCTCCGTCACGCAGTCCCCCGGCGACGGTGCGGTCACGCGCGGGACAGGTCGATCTGCTCGAGCACGTCCAGCGCCACCTCGTGGCGGTTGAAGGTGTAGAGGTGCAGACCCGACGCGCCCTCGTCGAGGACCTGCCGGATCAGGTCCACGCTCCAGCGCACCCCGATCCGCCGTCGCTCGGCCTCGTCGCGCGCGGACTCCAGGGCGTGCAGCAGCTCCGGCGGCGCGTGCACCCCGGACAGCTCGGCCAGCCGGTGCAGCCGCCGCGGATCCGTCGCGGGCACGAAGCCGGGGACGATGGGCATGCGGACCCCGACGTCGCGGGCCCGGTCCACGAGGTCGACGTAATCGGCGGGGTCGAAGAACACCTGGGTGATCGCGAAGTCCGCGCCCGAGCGCTCCTTGGAGACGAGCACCTCGAGGTCGTGCCGTCGCGTCGGGGACTCCGGGTGGCGTCGCGGGTAGGCCGCCACGCCGATCGAGACCCGCCCGCCGGCGAGCATCGCGGTGCGGCGCCGCTCGATCTCCCGCACCAGCTCGACGAGGTAGCGGGCGAAGGGCACCTCGTCCTCGTCGGCGCGGTGCGCGTCGGTGACGTCCCCGCGCAGCGCGAGGATCCCGCGGACCCCGAGGTCCAGCAGCGCATCGATCACGAGCTCGAGCTGGGTGCGGCTGGACCCGGTGCAGGTCAGGTGCACGAGGGGGCGCAGCGAGGTCTCCCTCAGCACGTGCTCGGTCAGCTCGAGCACCCGGGAGAGGTTCTCCTGGCCGGTGCGGCTGGTGACCGAGACGTAGTCGGGGCGGGTGGCCTCGAGCTGGGCGACCGTCTCCCGCAGCCGGTCGAAGGAGGCCTCCGAGCGGGCGGGGAACAGCTCGTAGCTCAGCGCGAGGCGACGGCGCGCTCCGGCCGCACGGGCGAGCTCGGGCAGCGTGGACGGAGCGGACATGCCCCGAATCTAGGCGGGCGGCGGGCCGGGATCCACCGTCCGTGTCCGCAGATGACGCGGCGTGACGCCTCAGCCGTTGCCCGCGGCGCGCAGGAGCATGGTCCCGGCGAGCTTGGGCGCATTGTCGGCCGTCAGGACGCCGAAGTCGCCGTCCTCGTCCCGCAGCTCGTAGAACAGCACGGCGGAGGCCTCGCTGCGGGAGAGGGCGTCGATGTAGAGCGCGTAGGCCTGGGCCTGGTCCGTCTCGCTGAAGCACTCCGGGCAGGTCTGCAGGCCGATCTCCCCGACCAGCACCTCCTTGCCGGTGGTGGCGCGGGCGCGGGCGATGTAGTCCACGAGCCGCTGGGTGGCGTCCGTGAACAGCTGGGGGTAGGCGTCGAGCGTGATGACGTCCATCGCCGGCGCGAGCGCCGCGATCCCCAGGTCCCAGCGCTCCGTCATGGCCTGGTCCACCGGGTACCCGAACAGGTTGGTGGTCACCCGGACGTCGGGCCCGACGCCGTGGATCACGTCCCGGGCGGCGCCGACCGCCGCCGCGAGGCGACCCATGTACCCGGCATCGGCCGGGTCGACGTGCTCGACGGTCCGGTAGTGGCTGCCATCGGCCTCGTTGAACACCTGCCACACGTCCACCCGGTCCGCGATCCTGCGGGCGACGGCCTCCCAATACAGGCGCATCTTGGCCAGGAACACGTCCTCGCTCGCCGTGTGGTCGCTCCACGCATCGTTCGTGATCACGTACACCGACAGCCCGGCGTCGCGGGCCGCGCCGACGGCGTCGTCGATCATGTCCAGGGCGCTCTCGCGCATCCGGATCGGACCGCCCGGGGCGCCCCAGTCCTGGACGACGTCCCGGCCCAGCACCGCGAAGCGCGCCCAGCCCATGCCCAGCCTGCCGACGGAGGCCAGGTCCTCGCGGAACCGGTCATGACGCGCCGCGGTGGGCGCGCCCAGGTGGAACCCGAACCGTGCCAGGCCGCCCTCGGCCGGATGCGGCTCAGGGAGCTCCGGGGTGGGGGTCGCGCTCGAGGTGGGCTCGGGGTCGGGAGCCCCGTCGCCGCAGGCCGCGAGCCCCAGCGCGGCCGCCAGCGAGGCGCCGCCCAGCAGCAGGGGGCGGCGTCCCGCCGAGATCGCTCGCTCACGCATCCAGCATCGCCTTCTCCCTGTGTCGGTCCCGCAGGCACACGAAGAGCGCCCCCACCGTGAACACCATGATCGCCACGAGGGCGAGCGTGAACGCCGACAGCCACGAGGCGCCGCCGGCGGTCAGCGCGAACAGCAGCCCGGGGATCATCGCGGTGCCCATCGCCGCGCCCATCCGCTGCCCCAGCTGGAGCACGCCGCCGGCCACCCCGCCGAAGCGCGGATCGACGGCGCTCAGGGTGAGCGTCTGGTTGGGCGAGATCGTCATGCCCTGGCTGACCCCCACGAGCATCAGCGGCAGCGCCAGCACCCAGAACGACACCGCCCCGGACTCCACGTACTCGACGACCACGACCACCAGGCCCAGGCCCACCAGCACCGTCGCGAAGCCGCCGATCACCAGGCGCCGGCCCAGACGCAGCACGAATCGTCCGCCGATCTGCGAGGAGATCGCGGCGCAGGCCGCCGAGGGCAGCCCCAGCAGCGAGGCCTCGAAGGCCGTGTGGTCGAGGTGGCGCTGCAGGTAGAGGGGGACGATGATCCAGATGCTCGTCGAGCCCATGAAGTAGATCGAGATGATGAGGATCCCGTTGCGGAACGCCGCGTTGGAGAACACAGCCAGGTCCACCATCGGTGATCGTCCCCGCTCCTTGTAGCGGTTCTCCCACCATGCCCACACGAGCACGAGCGCCAGGCCCAGCGGGATCCCGAGCCACACCAGGCGCGAGGCCGACCGCTCCAGGAACGGCAGCATCACCGCGAGGATCGCGATCGCCAGCAGCAGCGTGCCCACGGGGTCGAGGTCGGGCCGGGCACCCCGGTCGCGCAGACGGTCGTCGGGGACCCAGCGCAGTCCCGCGAGGATCGCGACCACGCCGATGGGCACGTTCATGAGGAACATCCAGCGCCATCCGGCGTCCTCGCCCAGCACCTGAATGAGGAAGCCGCCGATCACGGGGCCGATCGCCGTCGCGACCGCGACGGTGGTGCCCAGCAGCGCGAAGGCCCGCGCCCGCTGCTGGCCCCGGAAGTGCAGCTGGATGAGCCCCACCGTCTGGGGGTTCAGCAGGCCCGAGCCCACGCCCTGGAGCACACGGGCGATGTTGAGCATGTCGATCGAGGGCGAGAAGCCGGCCAGCAGCGAGCCGATCGTGAACACCGCGATGCCGATCAGGAGCATCCGTCGGCGCCCCGTGGCATCGCCCGTGCGGCCTGCCGGCACCAGGAAGAGGCCGAAGGTCAGCGCGTACCCGGAGATGACCCATTGCAGGCTCTCGTCGTCGGCCCCCAGCGAGTGCCCGATCGCGTTGAGCCCGACGTTGATGACCGAGACCGCCACGAGCGCCATGAACAGCGGCGCGAGCAGCACGAGCATCATCAGCCGTCGCCGCACCGGAGGCTGGGAGCTCCTGGAGGACGGCGCACTGGTCACCGGGACAGTCTAGGCAGGGGGTCCCGGGGCGCCGATCGGCTTGTCAGGGGTTGTCCTCCCGGAGTACATTTTCGGCATCGCGCCCGACCTCGACGAACCGCCCAGCGGCGAGGTGGGCCCGCACGGCCCGACGGTGCTGCCGCGCCGGGTCCGAGGTCAGTACGCGCGGCACGCCCCTCCGCATGCGACGCGGGGGTGACCGGGGATGCCTTGCGACCGGCATTCCGGGACGTGACCAGCGCATATGCGTCGGAGTTCACACCGGGAACCGCCCCGGGAGCGTGACTTGTCCGTATTGTGTGAAGGACCCCATATAAATCAGGTGATCCGGACTCGGACGCCTTAGGTTCTGGGGCAGGGCGAAGGCCCGGCGCGCGGGGGTGCGCAGTCCCGGGGAGGGACCGCCGTCATCGTCCGCGTCGGGGGGAGCCCGCCGAGGTCACCGGGCACAGCGTGTCCGGACCTTGGGGTCCGACGTCGGATTGCAGCTCTGGAGAACCATGTTCGCATCAGTCGCCCGCGACGCGGCGATCACCGCCGAGATCCCGGCGACCCATGACCTCGACGGAGCCCACGACGGTCCGGCGGACGGTCGGGGTCCGGTCGGGGGCGCGGCGCCCGAGCGCCCGGACACCGCTCGCCCGGTCCTCGTCGAGGACCACCGCCTCACCGATCTGGCCCACGGCCCGTCCGGCCACCTGCGCCGCTCCGCCGTCGCGGCCGGGACCACCGTCGTCGTCGCGCTGCTCGTGCCGGCGTTCGCGGTGCCGCTGGGGATCGCCCCCGCGGGCACCTTCGCCCCGATGCTCCTGGCCAACCTCGTGTGGCTCGCCGTGACCGCCGCCCTGTCCCTCAGCTGGTCGGGATACACCAGCGCGCGGGCCGTGCGCCCGGCCCTCACGGCCGGGCAGACCGTCGTCGTGGGCACGGGGGTGCTCTGGGCGATCGGGGTGCCGATCCCCGAGGTGCGCGCGATCCTGCTGTGCCTGATCGCCACCACGCTGCTGACCGTCCTCGCGATCGGGCTCGGCGCCCGGGTGTTCCGCATCCGCACCGTCGTGGTCGCCCCGGTGGCCCTCCTCGACGACGAGTCCCTGCCCCGCGCGGAGGCGGTCGTCGTCGTCGACGCCCATGATGACCGCGAGAGCGCCGTGGACCGCGTGACCCGAGCGGCGGTGCTGGCGGTCGACGCGACGCGCGCGGACGTGGTGCGGATCTCCGGGCATCTCTCCCCCACCACCGTCTCCGAGATCAGCTGGGCGCTGCGCGGTCGCGGTGTGCCGGTGCAGGTCGACATCCTCGACGGCACCGTCCGCTACTCGCGTCTGCTCGGCGCGGCGGACTCCACCGGCGTCTCCGTCCTCGTGGCACCGCCGCTGCCCTCGCACTGGGCGCGGTGGGCCAAGCGCACGATGGACGTCGTGGGCTCGGCGCTGATCATCCTCGCGCTGTCCCCGGTCCTGCTGGCGGCGGCGATCGCCATCAAGCTCGACGACCGCGGCCCCGTGAAGTACCGCCAGGTGCGGATCGGCAAGGACGGGGAGCCCTTCGAGATCTACAAGCTGCGCACGATGCTCGTGGACGCGGACGCGCGCCTCCAGGAGCTCCTGGCCGCCCAGCAGACCGCCGGCACCCCCCTGTTCAAGGTCAAGGACGATCCGCGGCTGACCCGCGTGGGCGGCTTCATGCGGCGCTACTCGATCGACGAGCTGCCCCAGCTGTTCAACGTCCTGCAGGGGACCATGAGCCTGGTCGGACCGCGGCCCCAGCGGGCCGCCGAGGTCGCGATGTACACCGGCACCGACTCCCATCGCCTCGGCGTCACGCCCGGCATGACCGGGCTGTGGCAGGTCTCCGGGCGCTCGAACCTCACCTGGCAGGAGGCGCGCCGCCTCGACGTGCACTACGCCCACAACTGGTCGATCGCCCTGGACCTGGGGATCCTCGTGCGCACCGTGCGGGCCGTGCTCGCCAAGGACGGCGCCGTCTGATGAGGATCCTGCACCTGATCCACGCCACGACCTTCGGCGGGGTGGAAGCGGCCGCCGAGCACCTGCGCTCGACGGTCGGTCGGGGTGCGCGGACACGGGTCTCCGGGACCTCGGCGACCGCCGTGATCGACGAGCCGATCGAGTACCGGGTCGGGGCGCTGGCCGGGGCTCCCGAAGGTCAGGAGGCCGTCCACGCGCACGTCACGGGCTCCTCCGTCAACAGCCCGCTCTCGGCCCTGCGCCTGCTGCGGGAGGTGCGGAGCACGCGTCCCGAGGTGCTCGTGACCTCGCTGTGGCGCGTCGTCGCCCTGGGGCCGATCGCCCGGCTGCTGTCCCCCGGCACCCGCTGGATCGTGTGGGTGCACCTGGCCGCGTACACCAACGCCGCCGACCGGCTCGTGCACACCTGGTGCCTGCCCCGGGCCGATGCGATCCTGTGCGACTCCGACGCCTCCTACGAGGCGATCGTGCGTCCGGCGCTGGCCCGCGCCGGCACCGCGGTGCCCCACCGGATCGTGCGCCCGGAGTCCTCCCCGCTGGACGCCTCCGGTCCCGGACGCACCGCCCCGGTCGCCGACGAGCCGCTGCGCCTGGTGTTCTGGGGGCGGATGGCCCGGCAGAAGCGCCTGGACCGCGTGGTCGAGCTCGCCCAGATCCTGGCGGCGCGGCGTCCCGGCGGCGTCGAGCTGCTGATCGCCGGGCCCGATGACGGCGAGCGCCACGACCTCGAGCAGCGCGCCGCCCGGAGCGGCCCTGGCCTGCGCATCGAGCTGTTGGGTCCGCTGGATCGCACGGGCGTGGAGCGGGCGGCCGGGCAGGCCCACGTCTTCGTGCAGCTCTCGGACGTGGAGGGCTACGCGATGTCCGCCCACGAGGCGCTCGCGGCGGGGATGCTGTGCGTGCTGACCCCCGTCGGCGATCTCGCGGCCGACACCACGGACGGCGTCGACGCCGTCCACCACCACGGCGACCTCGAGGACACCGCCGGGCGGGTGCTCGCGGTGACCTCGGATCCCGCCGCGTTCGACGCGATGGGCCGCGCCGCGACCGCGACGGCCGGACACGGCTTCACCGAGGCCTTCGTCGAGGCGTGCCGGGATCTCACCGCGGAGCGTGCCCGATGAGCGGCCGGGGCCTGGGGAACCAGATCGCCGTCGTGATCATCGCTGGCTGCGCGCTGATCGCCGCGCCCGCTGTCCGCGCCGTCCTGCCCGGACAGTTCCTCATGGACGACGCCCACCTGCAGGACTCGATCGCCGGGCGGATCCCGGTGGGCGACTCCGAGGGCTTCGCCGTGACCGCGGCGCTCTACCGGACCCTGGGGCTGGCCGATCGTCCCTCGGCGACCGCCGTCCTGGCGATGATCGTGTTCACGGTGGCGGTGTTCGTGGCGATCGGGTGGGACCGGCTGCGGGAGCTGACCATCATCGGCCTCGCGGCCGTCGGCGCCTCCTACGTGCTGGCGCTGGCCTACCTCGCGCAGTACTCCAAGGAGCTCGTGACCCTGGTGCTGGCGCTGCTGGTGCTGGTGCTGCCCCGGGACCGCGAACGGGCCTGGGCGTGGGACCTCGTCGTCGTCGCCGGGTGCCTCGTGTACGCCGTGACGCTGCGGGAGTACTGGGCCGTGATCGCAGGCATGTACGTCGTCTGGCGGATCGCGCTGGCATGGTTCCGCCATCCCGCGCTGCTGCTGCTCGTGCCCGTGGCCAGCTACATCGCCCTGACCCCGGCGTTCCAGATCGTGCTGGGCGGCGGCCTGCAGTCCCAGCGCGAGTGGTCCAACGCCGAGCGGGCGGGCACCGCCGGCGACGTCGCCTCGCTGATCCAGAGCCCCTTCCCCGGGGCCGAGGGCGTGCTCGGGATCGTCTCGGCCCTGATCATGCTCGCCCTGCTCATCGTGCCGCTGACGCTGGCCGCGAGCGGCTCGGCGTACCACCTCGCCAGCGCCGGCCTCATCGCGGCGATCTGGTTCGTGATCCTGACGCCCGTGGCCCGGGGGCTCCTGGCCCGCCGCCCCGCCGTGCTGGGCGTCCAGGCCTCGCGCGCCGCGGCGCTGCTGCTGGCGGCCCTCGTGGTCCAGGCGCTGTTCGAGCCGGACTACGGCTCCTATCTCAAGCACCTCACGCCGCTGCTGCCGCTGGCCCTGGCGATGCTCCCGGCCGCCGCGCTGCTGCGTCCGGCCGAGACCTTCGCGGGCGTCGTCGAGCCCGCCTCGGTCGCCGCGCGTCCGCGGCGCCTCGCCCGCGCGGGGGGTGCGGCATGAGGATCCTCCACCTCACCGATGCCTCGTCCTCGGGCGTGCTGATGGCCGTGACCGCGATCGCCCGCGCCCAGGCCGCCGTGCCCGGATGCGTGGTCGAGCTCGCCTACGTGCCGCGGTCCGATTCCCCCACCCCCGACCGCATCCAGGACCTCACCGGCCCCTCCGTGCGCCTGCATCGCCTGACCGCCTCCTCCCGGGCCGCGGTCCCGGTGCTGGCGGCGCGCCTGCCCGGCCTGCTACGTCGATCCGATGCCGATGTCGTCCACCTGCACTCCTCCCGGACGGGGCTGTTGGGACGCGCCGCCGCGCTGCTGACGGGGCGCCGCGACCGGATCGTCTACTCGCCGCACTGCTTCGCCTTCGACCGCACCGACACCACCCCGCACAGCGTGGCCGTGCTCCGCGGCCTCGAGCGGATCGGCACGCGGCTTGGCGCCCAGCTGGTGCTGTGCTCGGAGTCCGAGCAGCAGCTCGCGGAGCGCTCCTTGCCCGGGGCGCGCACGGCCGTGCTGGCCAACAGCGTCGACACCCGGGCGCTCGCGACCGTGGCCCGCGGCGTCGCCGCACGGGCGTCGTCGGATGCTGCGCCTGCGGATGCTGCGCCGACGGGTCGCGCGGCGGTGACGGTCGTCCACGTCGGGCGCATCGCCCCGCAGAAGCGGCCCCGTGCGTTCGGGGCCGTGGCCACCGCGTGGGCGGGGCTGCGGGCCGAACGGGGCGGCGCGCTGCCGCCCGCGCGCTTCCGCTGGCTGGGCGAGGGCGACCGCACGCTCCTGCCGCCCGAGGTGGAGGTCACCGGCTGGCTGCCCCCGGAGGCGCTGCGCGCCGAGCTGGCGGCGGCGGACGTCCTGCTGTTCACCTCCGCGGGCGAGGGCATGCCCATGTCGCTGCTCGAGGCCGCGGCCTTGGGTGTCCCCGCCGTGGCGCACGACGTGACGGGCATCCGCGACGTGGTGCGCGACGGGGTCACCGGGGTGCTGCGTCCGACCACGGACGAGCTCGCCGAGGCCCTCGCGGACCTCGCCGGGGACCCGGCCCGGCGCCGCGCACTGGGCGCCGCCGCCGCGCAGGACGCCCGCGCCCACCACGACATCGCCGACCTGGCCGAGAGGTCCTTCGCGGCCTATCGTGCGGTCGGCGTCACGAACCTGCCGCTCGTGCCCGGGTCCGTACCCGCGCACGAGCACCCACGGGCGGCCGCCGTGCCGCTCGGCGTCACGGTCCCATCGCCCAGTGCCGGGCCCCGTGACGTCTCAGAGATCCGAGGAGACCGATGAGCACCGCGAAACTGTGGAGAACCCTCCGCGCCACCTGGTGGATCCTCCTGATCGGCGCCGTCGTCGGCGGCCTCGCCGCCGCGGCCGCGGTCCTGGTCATGCCCCGCACCTACTCCTCGCACGCCGACGTGATGATCCAGGCGGAGAGCGCCGACGCGGGCGGAGGCACCGACCTCCAGCTGTACATCAGCAACCGCCTGCCCACCTGGATCGCGCTGGCGGTCTCCGACGACAACGTCTCCCAGGTCGCCCGGACCGCGGACACGACGCCCGAGGAGGTGGCCGAGCAGGTCACCTACAGCGTCCCCCCTGCGACCGCTGTGATCGCGGTCAGCGCCACCGGCGCAAGCCCCGAGGCGTCCCAGGCGCTCGCGCGCGCGGCCGCCGACTCCCTCTCAGCGAGGATAGCCGCTACCTCGGAAGCGGGTGTCACGGTCGACCCTTCGATCATCGTCGCTGCTAAGCCTGGCACCCAGACCGCCCCGGACCCCACGATCATCGTGCCCGGCGGTGTCGTGGCGGGCGTCCTCGTGGGCTTCCTCCTCTCGCTCCTGCAGGGTGCGCGCCGCCTCAGGCCTCGCACGCTCGAGGACATCTCCGACGCGATCGAAGCCCCCGTGCTCGCGGTGCTGGATCCGCAGCGCCGTGCGCTCTTCGCCCGTGCCGAGGTGCTCGGCGAGCCCACCTCCCTCGCCGGTCTGCTCGGTCGCCTCAGGGCTTCGGACCGCACGACGTTCCTCCTGGTGCCGCTGGGGAGTGCCGATCCTCGAGCGCTGAGCTCCCACCTCCAGACCCTCCCCTCCTCTGCGGGGATCTCCGCGGACCTGCGTCCGACCGTCGAGGACGGCCCGTCGTCCGAGCTCACCGGGCTGGGCCCGGACGGTGCCGTGGTCCTGCTGGTGGGACCGCTGGCCACCACCGACCGGATCGCACGCTCGGCCCGTCGTGCGCGCGTCCACGGTGCCGAGATCGAAGGGGCCGTCGTGGTCGAGGCCGAGCGGTCCGACGCGACCGAGGATTCCGTGGCCGTCCAGGACCCCACTGCTGCCGGTAGCGCCGCCGTCGCGGAGCCGGGGGTCGACGAGGGCACGACCTCGGATGCAGGTCGGTCCGACACGGCTCGGACCGGTTCCGCCGTGGACGGGTCCACCCCCCTGGCACCCCGTGGCCCGGCGACGTTCCCGGCGACGTCGTCCCGACCGACGACCCCGGCCGGCCCGGAGGAGGCCCCGGAGCCGTCGCCGGGCGCAGGCGCTGTCGCCGCGGTGACGGCCGCTCAGGCGCAATCCGCGCACACGCATCGTGCCGCCACCGAACGCGGGGGCGCGTTCATCGCACCGACCGAGGTGGTCTCCCCTCGCATCAGCGCGCGACGTGCCCGTCGAGCCGCCGAAGCAGCCAAGCCCGCGTCGAGCTTCCCCGCCGCCGCCTCGGCCGGGCTGTTCCCCGCGGCAGCGGCGACGTATTCGTCCTCCTCGGCGCAGAGCCCGGAGACCGCGGATGCCACGGCAACCGTGCCGGGCACGCCGGAGCAGGACGCGTCCTCGACTCCCGCCGACGGGCCCGAGGGCGACCTCGCCGTGGCCGGCCCGTCCACTCCCTCCGAGAGCCCGTTCGCCGACAGCACGCCGACTGCGGACACGTCGTCCCCGGCGGTCGCGGACGACCAGGCCGAGGACACCCCGGTGGAGGACGTCCAGGCGGAGGGCAACGCTGCCGAGGACGTCCCGGCGGAGGGCACAGCTGCCGAGGCCACAGCCGCCGACCTCACCTCGGACAGTGCGGCGCCCACGGGCGACGCGACATCGGACGGCTCCTCGGCCGAGGACGGCACGGCACCGGCGGACCTGACATCCGCGGTGCCGGAGGTCGACAGCCCCGCCCCGGCGAGCACCGACGACCTGACGTCCTGGACCGGTCCGGCGAGCACGGACGACCGCGCCGCCCACCCGGCGACGGCGACGCCCGCCGCCGCCCTGCGCCCCTGGGCACCGGCAGATCGTCCCTCCGGAGCGGAGTTCCGGGAGGAGGAGGTCACGGCGGAGATCCCCCGCTACGAGGAGGAGGTCTCGCGACCGGACGTCCCCGACGCCACCGATCGGACGTCCTCTGCACGGAACGACGACGCGGCGGCGCCCACGTCCGTGCCGGAGCCGCACGAGCCCGGACACGGCCTCGAGACCCCTCCGGCGACCGGCCGCTTTCCGTGGGAGCACGCCAGCAACCCCTGGGAGCCCCTGTCCTCCACCACGGCGGACGCCGACGACGAGGGACGCGAGAACGCGGACGACCCCGACGCCGCAGATGACGGACCCCACGGGCCGCACCACACGGCCCGTTCCGGTCACGACGTGGGGTGGCAGTCCCACCCGAGCAGACTCCCCGGGCGGTCCCCCGGGAGGACCGCCCCCACCCCCACCACCCTCGACACCATGAAGGAGACCCGCACATGACCCCGGCGTCCCGGCATCAGGCCCCAGATCCCGAGGCCTCCCACGAACGTCCCGGCGCACCCTGGCCGGCAGTTCTCGCGCGCCTCGGGATCCGTCGGAACTCCCCGGGCGTGGCGCTCGTGGTGCTGGGGACCGCCGATGTCCTGCTGTGGGTCCTCGCCTGGTTCCTCGCAGTGCTCCAGTCACCGCCGGCGCCGCACCACGAGGGCATCATCGTCTTCTCCGTCGTCCTGTCGGTCGCGGTCCAGCTCGCGGCGGGGATCGCGCTGGGCATCTACCGTCATCGCGACCCGGTGGGCTCGGCGCCCGAGCTGCGGTCCATGACCTTCGTCGCCGTCGTCGTGCTGCTGGCCCTCATCGCCGGTGCCGCCGTCCTGCGGCATCCGCTGCTGCTGTCGACCACGGTCATCGCCTGGCTGATCGCCCTGGTGCTGACCCTCGCGCTGCGTCAGCTGATCCGCCGGGTCGTAGAGGGCGGGCGCCGGCCCCGCGATGCGGAGCCGGTGCTGGTGATCGGGTCCGGCAGCCTGGGCACGGCGCTCGCCGAGCAGATGGTGCGTGACCCCGCGAGCCCCTACCTGCCCGTCGGCTTCCTGGACGACGATCCCGCCAAGCGCCGGTTCCGCGCCGCGGGGGTGCGCGTCCTGGGGGGCACCGAGGACCTCGCGGCGGCGCTGCACCGCAGCGGCGCCCGGGGCGCCGTCGTCGCGATCGGCGACGCCGGGCCGGCCCTGCTGACCCGCCTGTCCCGGCAGCTGGCCGAGCACGACGCCTGGCTGCGCACCGTGCCCACGATGGCCGAGCTGCTGGAATCCCCCGCCGACGTGTCCTCGATCCGCGACCTCGACGTCACCGACCTCATCGGCCGATCGGTCTCGCGACCCGATCCGATGCTGGCCCGCAGCCTGATCCAGGGGCGGCGCGTGCTCGTGACCGGCGCCGGCGGCTCCATCGGCTCCGAGCTGTGCCGCCAGATCCGTGCGCTGGATCCGTCGTCGCTGATCATGGTGGACCGCGACGAGTCCGCGCTGCACGCGCTGTCGATGTCCCTGCACGGCCGGGCGCTCCTGGACACGCCGGAGTTCCTCCTGGCCGACATCCGCGACCGCGACGCCCTGGACGCCGCCTTCGCCGAGCACCGGCCCGAGCTGGTGTTCCACGCGGCCGCCCTCAAGCACCTGCCGGTGCTCGAGCGCCACCCCGCCGAGGCGTGGAAGACCAACGTGCACGGCACCGGCAACGTCCTCGAGACGGCGATCGCCCACGGGGTCGAGCACGTCGTGAACATCTCCACCGACAAGGCGGCCCGCCCCACGAGCGTGCTGGGTCTGTCCAAGCGCGTGGCCGAGGGCCTGACCACCGCCGCGGCCGACGCCACGGGCCGCGGCTACGTCTCGGTGCGGTTCGGCAACGTGATCGGGTCCCGCGGCTCGGCGATCCCGCTGTTCGCCGAGCAGATCCGCGCCGGCGGACCCGTGACGCTCACGGATCCCGAGGCCACCCGCTACTTCATGACGATCCCCGAGGCGTGCGAGCTGGTGCTGTTCGCGGTCGCGGTCGGCGAGCCCGGGGAGACCCTGGTCCTGGACATGGGGTCACCCGTCCGGATCGCCGACCTCGTCGAACGCATGATGCTGCTGTCCGGGCGTCGCGTCCCGGTGGTCCACACCGGTCTTCGCCCCGGCGAGAAGCTTGCCGAGGAGCTCTTCACGCCCGGGGAGCAGGAGATCCTGCGCACGACCGGGCGCGTCACGCACGTGCGCAACGCCGGCATCGCACCGAGCGCGCTGCCCCCGCCCCACGCCCCGCCGTCAGCCGTCGACGCGTTCTACCTGCGCGTCCTCGGCACCGGGGAGCGCCCGACGCGCCCTCCCTCCTCCAGCATCCCCACACCCGTCCCGCATTCGGCGCGAAAGGTCGATCCGTCATGAAACCTCGCATCCCGCTCTCCGTCCCCACCGTCGGCCCCGCCGAGCGTGCGCTCGTCCTCGGGGCGCTGGACTCCGGATGGATCGCGCCCGTGGGACCGCAGCTCGACGCCTTCGAGGCCGCGCTGGCCGGGCTCGCCGACCGCCGCCACGCCGTCGCCGTGTCCTCGGGGACCGCCGCGCTGCACCTGTCGCTGCTGGTGTCCGGCGTGCGGCCGGGCGACCACGTCGCCTGCCCCACCCTGACCTTCATCGCCACGGCCGCCGCGATCGTCCACGCCGGGGCGGTGCCGGTGTTCGTGGACTGCGACCACACCGGCAACATGTCCCCCGAGCTGCTCGAGCGCGCCTTCATCCGTGGCGAGGAGACGGGGCACCCGATCAGGGCGGTCATCCCCGTGGACCTCTACGGGAAGGTCGCCGACCACGCCCGCCTGTCCCGGATCGCGTCCGCCCACGACGCCGTGTACCTCGTCGATGCCGCCGAGTCCCTGGGCGCCGAGCGGGACGGGCGCCCCGCGGGCTCGCAGGGCCGCCTCGCGGCCTTCTCCTTCAACGGCAACAAGATGGTGACGGCGTCCTCCGGCGGCGTTGTGCTGACCGACGACAAGGCCCTGGCCGACCACGCCCGGCGCCTGGCGACGCAGGCCCGCGAGCCCGTGGCGCACTACGAGCACCGCGAGGTCGGTTTCAATTACCGCCTGTCCAACCTCCTCGCGGCCCTGGGCCTGGCCCAGCTCGAGCGGCTGGACGAGTTCATGGTCGGCCGTCGCGCGCACCGGGAGCGCTACCGCGAGCTCGCCGACGCCGTAGAGGGGATCGCGATCCTCGGAGGGGGCGACGAGGGGGACAGCTGCTGGCTCACCAACCTCGTGATCGACCCCGAGGTGACGCACCTGACCCCCACGTCCCTGTGCCAGTCCCTCGCCTTCCACGGCATCGAGGCCCGCGCCGTGTTCGCCCCCATGCACGGCCAGCCGGTCTTCGCCGATCCCGAGAGGTTCCCGCGGGTGCTGGACGGCACGGCCGACCGCATGTACCTCACCGGGGTCTCGGTGCCCTCCTCGCCCGCGACCACGGCCGGGGAGATCGACGAGGTCTGCGAGCGGATCGCCGCGGCGGTCTCCGCCGCACGGGGCGCGGTCGTCGAGCAGGCGGTCTCCCAGACCCCCGCCGAGGTGGTCCTGTGAGCGCACCCCGTGCGCTCGTGATCGCCCCCCACCCCGACGACGAGGTGCTCGGCGCGGGCGGCACCATCGCCCGCCTGTCCGACGCCGGGATCGAGGTGACCGTCGTCGCCGCGTGCTCGGACCTTCCGCCGCTCTACCCCGCGGAGGTCGCCCCCGCCGTCGAGCGGGAGGCGCGGGCGGCCCACGAGGTCCTGGGCGTCGCCGAGTCGGTCTTCCTGGACCTGCCCTCGGTCGAGGTGTCCCGCGGGCCCGTCGCCGCCCTGAACGGCCCCCTCCAGGCGGTCGTGGACCGGGTGCGGCCCGCGATCGTGCTGATCCCCTTCCCGGACCGCCACGTGGACCACCGTGCCGTGTTCGACGCCGCGATGGTCGCGACCCGGCCCATCGGCGCCGGGCGCGACATCACGCTGGTGGCGATGTACGAGACGATCTCCGAGACGTTCTGGAACGCCCCCGGTGCCGAGCCCGTGTTCGCCCCCACCTGGAACGTCGACATCAGCGCCACGCTGGCCCGCAAGACGGAGGCCTTCGCGCGCTTCGAGAGCCAGCTGCAGGCCTTCCCCGGCCCGCGCTCGGTCCAGGCGCTCGAGGCGCTGGCCCTGTTCCGCGGCAGCCAGGCCGGGCTGCCCCACGCCGAGTCCTTCCAGGTGGTGCGGCTCGTGACGGCCGCGGACGACGGGGCCCTGGCGGCGCTGGGATGACGGGCGGCCGCGAGGCCCCCTCCCCCGCCGTGCCCGAGGACACCGCCGCACCCGAGGAGCCGCAGAAGGACTCGACCGCGAGGGTGGGCACCGACGCCCTCGCCGTGGGGCTGGGCTACCTCGCCTCCTTCGCCTACCCGCTGGTCTCCCTGCCGTTCCTGGCGCGCGTGTTCGGCGCCGCGGACCTGGGCCGCCTCATGTTCGCGCTGGCCCTGCTGCAGATCGTCGTCTACGTGACCGACTTCGGGTTCGGGATGGGTGCGATCCGGCGGGTCGCCGTCGCCCGGGACCGTACCGAGCGCTCGGCGGTGGCCCTGTCGACCATCGCCGCCAAGGCCCTGCTGTGGACCGTCTGCGCCGCGGTGCTCATGGTGATCGTCGCCGCCGTCCCGTCGTTGCGCACCCACTGGGAGATGTACGCGGTGGGCGTGGCGCTGATCGGCGTCGGGGCGCTGTACCCCAACTGGTTCCTGCAGGGCATCGGCCGGGTCAAGTCCTTCGCGCTGCTGACCTCGTGCAGCCGTCTGGTGGCCCTCGCGCTGCTGCTGCTGACCGTGCACGGGCCCCAGGACATCGTCCTGGCGATGACGTGGCAGCAGTTCCCGCTGGCCCTCTCGGCGATCGCCAGCTGGGTGATGCTGGCCCTGGTGTGGAAGGACATCGTGCGGGTCCGGGTGACCGTCGCCGCGGTGCGCCACGCCCTCGTGGACTCCTGGCCGCTGTTCATCGCCAACATCGCCACCGTCGTCATGGGCACCGCGAACTCCGTGGTCCTGGGCGTGGTCACCACGCCCGTGCAGGTCGCCTACTTCGGAGCCGGGGAGCGGTTCTCCAACGCGGTGCGCGGGGTCATGCGCGGGGTCACCGACGCGATGCTGCCCCGCATGAGCCGGGCCGACGACTCCTCCGCGGGGCTCCAGCGCCTCATCGCGGGCGGGATCATCGGCGGCTACGCCGCGGCCGGGCTGATCCTCGCGCTCGCGTCGCCGTGGTTCATCCCCTGGTACCTGGGCGATGAGATGCGCGATGCCGCCCCCGTCACCCAGCTCATGGGCGTGACGCTGCTGATGGTCGCCGTCAGCTCGGTGCTCATGCTCCGGGCCACCGCCCAGCACCGGTTCTCCCAGGTGGCGCGCCTGGCGACGGCCGGGGCGGCCGTGCACCTGGTGCTCGTGATCCTGGGGGCCCTGGGATGGGGGGCGATCGGCGCGGCGGTCGCGCTGATCGTCTCCGAGGGCCTGCAGGCCCTGCTGTTCGCGCTCGACGCCCGCACGCAGCGGCGTCGGACGCGCCGCACCCGCCCCCAGGTGCTCGCCGACCTCGGGATCAGCAGACGTCGCCGGCGACGCGAGTCGAGGCCCCGTCACGCACGATGAGCTCGGGCGGCGGCAGCTCGTGGTGCGGCGGGAGCATCACCCGGGCGTGGGCGGCGAGCGTGGTCAGCACGCGGGCCACGCGCCGCATCCCGCCGCCCCGGGCGGCCCGCACGATGCTCGCGGGCAGCCCCAGGGCCTCGCGGAGCACGTACCCGCGGCCCTGGCGGTCGGGGAACACCTCGGGGTGGCGGCGCCAGACCATGACGTCGGCGACGGCGCTGAGATAGACCTTGCGGACCATCTCGCGGGCGCTGGGGGTCACGCGGTAGTACACCAGCAGCTCGGGCGAGAAGCCGATGTCCAGGCCCTCCTGCTCCAGGCGGACGGTGAACTCGAAGTCCTCCCGGCCGTAGGCGCGGAACGAGGCGTCGAACCCGCCCAGGGCCAGCACGACGTCGCGGCGCAGCGCCACGTTGCAGCACATGACGGCGTCCTCGGTCAGCGAGGTGAACGCGTGCTCGGGCGCCTCGGGGTCGAAGGGCTCGGTGAGCCGGCGCAGCGGTCCGCCCACGACGTCGTGCACGGCCAGGCCGCCGCGCGCGGCGCGCACCCAGTGCGATCCGACGCGGTCGTCGGCGTCGCAGATGGCGATGCGGGGCGCGCGCGCCGCCAGGATGCCGGTGTTGCGCGCGTGGGACACCCCGGGCTTCTGACCCGCGTCGACCACCCGCACGGGCACCGGGAAGCGTACGGCCCGCGCCTCGACCACGGCGCGGGTCCCGTCCCGGGAGCCGTTGTCGGCGACCACCAGCTCCCAGGGGAAGACGGCGTCCTGCGCGGCGAGCGCGTCGAGCTGCTCGTCGATGCAGTGGGCGCCGTCGCGCACGGGGATGACGACGGTGAGCTCCGGGGGCGTGGACACCGAGGACCCTCCTGGACGGCTCGCGGCGGGCGTGACGAGCACCCACCCTACCCATCGGAACGTCCCGGTACGTCCGATGTGCGCTCGCACGCATCCGCGCCTGTGCGCTTGTGCCGGGCGCGCCCCTGGTGGGAGGGTCCCAGAGGACGAACCGGGCGCACCGGACAGCGACGCCCTCCCACCGCCGCCGGACCTCCCGGCCCGCGCACCACCCAGGAGCACCCGTGACCGAGACCCCCCGCACCGATCCCGCCGACCGGGAGGCGCCCGCGGCCTCCCACGCGCCGGTGGCGACCGTGGTCATCCCGTCCTACGAGTCGGGCACGGACGTCCGCACCGCGGTGGCCTCGGCCCTGGCCCAGACCCTCACCGACATCGAGGTCCTCGTCGTCGACGACGGCTCCCAGCACGACCCGGTCCCCGAGGATCTCCCCGCGGACCCTCGCCTGGTGATCGACCGGCGCCCCGTCAACGGCGGCTACTCCCGCGTCACCAACCATGCCCTGCGCCGGGCCCGGGGCCGGTGGGTGCACTTCCTGGACTCCGACGACGAGATCGCCCCCGACGTCCTCGAGAAGCTCGTGCGGGCGGGCGAGGAGGCCGATGCCGCCGTGGTCCTCATGCCGCTGATCGCCATCCAGGACGGCGTCGCCAACCACACCCTGGCCTGGAACCCCCCGGGGCCGGTGTCCACCGGCCGCGAGGCCATGCGGGCGATGCTCCGCAACAATGTCGTCGGCAGCCAGCACGTGCTGCTGCGCGATCCGCAGCCGGTGGCCCCCGAGGGTCTCACCTACGGGGACTGGATCACGCTGATGCGCCACGTGGCGCGGGCCGAGCGGGTCGCCTACGCCGACGACGCGCCCTACCTCTACACGATCCAGGAGATCTCGCAGTCCGCGGGCCTGCGCCCCTCCGTGTGGGGTCTGCTCGACCTGCCCGAGCTCGCCGCCCCGCTGATCCGGGAGACCTTCGAGCCCGACGAGGCCGCGGCCCTGGAGGTCGAGCTGCGCCGCCACACCGTCACCCACGTCCTGCACAAGGCGGCGGGGTCCTCCCAGGACAGCCCCCTGCGTCGCGAGGTCACGGCATGGGCCCGTGCCCGGATCACCCCGCGCGGCGCCCTCGCACTGGCTCGTGAGGGGCATCGCGCCGAGGCCGCCGAATGGCTGCTGATGTGGATCTCGCCGGTGCTGCACCGCCGCGCGTACCAGGCCTACGGGGCGCGCAAGCGCCGGCACCGGAACACCGCGGCCGCTGCTGCAGCCGCGGCCTGACCTCTCCCGCACCGACGCCGACGGCCCGGTCCCGCCGCTGCGGGGCCGGGCCGTGCAGGTCGCGCCCGTCAGGGGCGGACCGTGTCCTGTGGGACGTAGCCGCCCGGGGCGCCGCCGTGCCCGCCGGGCCCGTCGTCGGGGCCGAAGCGCGGGACCTCGCCCCAGGGCCGCGAGAGCAGCGGCGCCGAGGTCTGGAACGTCCGCACCGCGGGACGATCGGCGTAGTCGACCCCGGGGAAGCGCCCCCACTGGTCGGCCGAGCCCGCCGGCCGCACGGCGTCGGCCTCGTCGAGGAGGCGGATCGCCTGCTCGGGCGTCGGGTAGGGGCCGCTGAAGACGCTGCCGGCGGGGAGCGGGCCGCGGAACATGGGGGCGTCGGCCGGAGTCCCGGGCCACAGGGGACTGCCGGGGCGGAACCAGATCTTGCCCGGCCTGCGGCGATCCCGCAGGGCGTAGGCGCGCCAGGTGAGGATCGGGTGGCTGGAGAGCCAGTTGACGATGTGCAGCCACAGGCCCTTCTCCGCCGGGGCGCGGTCGGCGAGCTCATTGACGTTGACGTCGGCGTTGAGGTACTTCCCGGCGCCGAGCACGGCCATCGTCCCGGCTGATCCCGAGGGGCAGAAGTCGTAGCCGTAGTTGTCGGCCGTGTACTCCTGGGCGCGGGACAACGCCGGTCCCAGGATCGGGATCTGGGCGAGCAGGTTGGTGAAGACGTAGCGGAAGTAGGAGACGTGGCCGGCGGCCAGGTGCCCCACCTCGTGGCCGATGATGAAGCGCAGCGCCTCGGGGTCGCGCGCGTGACCTCCCACCTCGAAGAGGTCGGAGTACACGACGACGAAGCGACGGAACCCGTGCCCCGAGGCGAAGGCGTTGATGGTGCCGTTGCCCAGCTGGACGTAGGCGTCCGGGACACGGCGCATGCCCTGACGTCGCGCGGCCTCGGCCACCATGCGGTAGCCCTCGGGGAACTGTGTGGGGCTCATGCGGATCGCCCCGGCCCGCTGCTGCGCGTAGCCGAGCGCGCGGGCGATCCACAGGATGAGCGCCATCAGCCCGAACGCCACGTAGAGCTGGGAGACCGTGGAGCCGAGACCCAGCTCGTTCAGCGCCCGCTGGGCGTTGGCGGGTCCCTGGAAGATCCAGTAGAGCGTGGCCAGGATCCATAGGAGCGCCGCGACGAGGGTGATCACGACGCCGACGCCCAACAGGGGGAGCTCCCACGGGTGGCGGATACCCCGGCGACCCAGGATCCCGTGGACGGTCGCGCCGTTGATGAGGTTGGGGGCGGCGGGCTCTCCCGGATCGCGCGGCGGGACGGGGCCGCCCGAGCTGCCTCCGGGACCACCGGGGCCGAACGGGCCGCCGGGACCGGCTGGCCCACCGGAGCCACCGGGGCCGAACGGCCCACCCGGACCGGCAGGCTCACCGGAGCCACCGGGGCCGAACGGCCCACCCGTGCCGCCGGGCGCGACCGACCCGGGGTGCGCGCCCGGCGCCGAGAAGGCGGGGCTCCCGTACCCGGGGGCCGGGCTCCCGTACCCGGCGGCGGAGCTGCCGTACCCGGGGGTCGGGCTCGCGGCGCCGTACGGCACCGACGGCGCACCGGGAGCCGCCGGCGACAGCTGTCCCGCCCGCGGGTCCCGGCCTGCATCCCACGGAGCCTGACCTGCGCCCGGATCGGACGGGCCGCCGCCCCGGGGCGGATAGGGATCGCTGGGGGGATGGGTCACGATGAGCTCGCTTTCTCGGCGCACGGGGACGTCGTCTCGAGGGCGCGCCGCTGCCGTCCGCTACGGCGGAGAGGCGGCGACCCTCCGGCCACCCTACGTTCCTGGGGCCGCACGCGGCCTCGGACATCCGGCGCGGATCGGGCGCGCCCGGGGCGCTCGTTATCCTGGCGCGATGACCTCACCCGGAGGAGAACCCATCGCGGACATCCCGATCGCCTCCGTGCTGTTCGTGTGCACCGGCAACGTGTGCCGGTCCCCCTTCGGCGCGGCCCTCCTGGAGCATCTCGTCCCGGGCCTGGCGGTCTCCAGCGCCGGGACCGACGCGTGGGAGGGCTCCGCCATGGATCCGCTGATGGCGACGCAGCTGGGGGCAGGGGTGCAGGTCCCCGCCGACCGGACGGCGCGTCAGGTCACCCTCGCCGACCTCGACGCGGACCTGATCCTCGTCATGTCACGGCGCCAGCGCGGCCTGCTGCTGGACGAGCACCCGGGAGCCGTGCGACGGCTGGGCCTGCTCGGGTCCGTGGCCACGCTGTGCGCTCCTGCCCCGGGGACGGAGGCATGGTCGCCGCTCACCCGAGGGGACGTGGCGAGGTGGACCCGTCTGCCCGTGGATCCCGCCGGGGAGATCGCGGACCCCTTCCGACGGGGCGAGCAGGCCGCCCATGCTGCGGCACAGCGGATCACCACGGCCGTCGAGCTGCTGGCGCCTCGTCTCGCGGGCGCAGGTCCTCGCTGACGCACGGTCGGTCCTCCCGTCCGGCGCGGCCGACCGGGCCGGGCCTGGGGCGACCTCTCGTCAGACGCGGCCGACCGGGCCGGGCCTGGCGCGACCTCTTCAGACGCGGCCGACACGGTCAGGCATGACGCGAGCTGCCGTCAGACGCGGCTGGACCGGCCTGCCGTGCCATCGGCCTCATGACGCAGCACGAGCCCGGCATCAGCGAGCTCCCGGAGCGCGGAGTCGATGAGCGCCCCCGCCTCGGGGTGGGCGCCGATGCGCTCCTCGAGCCGCGTCCGCAGCCCGTCCGTGGTGAGCGGCCCGGACTCGGCGAGGGTCTCCCACACCACCGCCCCGAAGCCGGTCACGTCGCGCACGCCCTGGGCGTCGAGCACCATGGTCGAATCGTCCAGCACCAGGGCGTCCGCGAAGGGCGCGACCTCGAGCAGGGTGCCCACGGAGTCCCGGCCGGGCAGGTGGTCGCGCGGGGTGCGCACGGCATCGGCGTCGAGCACCTGCCAGAGAAGGGCCTCGGCATCGCCGACGTCCCGGTAGGTCACCCGGTGCAGGCCGCCCACGGTGTCCAGGAGCGCGGCGAGCAGGTCCAGCGGGCCGTCCATCGCCGCGAGCGAGGAGGTCAGCGGGGCGAGCACCCGCAGCGCCTCCGCGAGGTCCAGGCGCTCGAGCCGGACGCCGTCGTCGGAGGTGCCGGAGGCATCGGAGGCATCGGAGGCATCGGAGGCATCACGGTCCCGCACGAGTTCGACGATCCCGGCCAGGGGCACGGGCCCGGTCGCCGGCGTGAGGCCCGCCTGGGGCAGGGCCTCGTCCGACTTGGCCCAGCCCCCGGGTTCGCGGACCTGCGACAGGGGCTTGGGGAAGGGCAGCACCATCGAGGTGCCGGGATCCACGATCACCGTCTCGTCGCTCAGGTACTCGACGCCGGGGGCTGCACCCAGGTGCCGCGCGGCATGGGACTTGCCCGTCCCCGACGGCGCGAGGAGCGCGAGCGCGCGACCGTCGCGCGCCACGACGGCGCCGTGCAGCAGCAGGAAGCGCCCGCGGTGCAGGGCGATGAGCATGCGGGTCACCGCGCCCGAGACGGAGTACTCGCTCGTGACGTGCCGGGGGTCCAGATGCAGGGTGCTGCGCAGCGGTCGCACGACGGGATGCTCCGGGACGCTCGCGTCCGGGACGTCGAGATCCGCGTCCCCCGCCGGGTCGGAGCCGACCCCGTCCGTCATCGCACCGCCCTCGGGACCGAGCACGTGGACGACGCCGTCGGGGCCTCCGGGTGTGCGGAACTCCTGCCCATCGGGCGTTTCGGGGGCATCGGTGGCTGGATGCTGCGTCGCGGCGTCCGAGGTCCCGGGCACCGCCGGATCGTCGGCGACGGCGAGGGGGTCCCCGACCAGGAGGTGATCCCACAGCACGGCCAGTCGGCCTGCGAGCTCGGGGTCCTCCACGAGCAGGTCGATCCGGACGCCGGCCACGGCCAGGACGAGTCGCTGTGGCGGGGTGGGTGACGTGGGGGCATCGACGGACGGCGCGGCGGCCACGACGGCCCCGCCGGCCGCTGCGGAGGGCGTGTCGGCCGTCGGGGGTGCATCGTCACCGCGCGGTGCGGCGTCCCCGATGGGTGTGGCATCCCCCGACCGCTCGACGTCTGCTGCGGACGCTCCCGGCGGAGGGGCATCCGGACCAGTGCCGGGCGGCGCGTCCGTCCTGGCGTCCGCGCCGACCTCGGCCTCGGGTGCGGGCTCGGGAGCCGGGACCCCGCCCTCGGCGAGCGCCTCGGCGATGTCGTCCACGAGGTCGGCGATGTTCTGGGTTCCCACGACGGGCCCTCCCGCGAGCATCCCGTCGGTGCCCAGCAGGAACGCCGTGGGCGTCCGGAGCACCTGGAGCATCGAGGCGGCGGTCGCGTCGGCGTCCAGCAGCGCCAGGTCCACCCACTCGGGCGCCTGCTCGCGGAGCTCCTCCAGGGGCACGCTCGTGACCATGCGGACCTCGACCTGGGGCAGCCGGGCACGGAAGCCGGCCAGCTGGGGCGACAGGCGCAGGCACGAGGAGCAGCCCGGGGAGCCGAACACGAGCAGCTGCGGCGCCTTCTGGGAGAGGGCGAGGAGATCGGTCACCGCCCCCTCGGCGGTCGTGACCCGGGCGCGGGGCGTCAGGGTCCGCACGTAGTCGTCCTCGGTGTCATCGCCGGCCAGGCCTCCGGCGACGTCCTCATCGGCCGGGTCGCGATCCGACGCGGGCTCAGCCGGGGCGGCCACCACAGCGGGCGCCGAGGCGGAGCCGGGGCCGCTGAACCAGCCCGCCGCGAGGGCCAGCAGACCGACGGCCAGGGCCAGCGGCGCGTTCATCACCTGGTCGCCCAGGTGGTCGAAGGGTCCGCCGGTCAGGGCGGCGGCCGCGACGGCGCATCCACCCAGGGCCACCAGCAGCAGGTTGCGCTCGACGGTGCGGCCGGAGACCACACCGCCGTCCTCCCCGAAGCAGGCGCAGGCCACGGGCTCGGGACGGCGCACGACCCGCACGATCACCCCGAGGTAGACGAGGGTCAGGACCAGCATGCCCAGCGCGCCGAGCAGGGAGAGCACGCCGGGCAGCAGGGCCAGCACCGCGAGGGCGAGCTCGCCGATGGGGTGGGCGCGCCGCAGGGCCCTGCGGCGCAGCGCCACGGGGATGTCGAGGTCGATCCAGGCGGCGCGCGCGATCGCGTCGTCCTCACGGAGCTTGGCCACGGCCGCGACGGCGAGCAGGGCCGCGAGGGCGAGGGTCGCGATGTGCAGGGCGTTCACGGGGTACAGGCTGTCATGCCGCGCCCGGACCCGGTGCCGCAGGGCCGACGGCGGGCCTCGGGGCGGCACGCACCACGCCCGCCTCCCGGAGCGCGGCGACGAACGCCCGGACGTCCTCGAGGGCCGAGGGCGGGGCGCCGGGCACGCGGCGTCTGGCCTCGCGGGCGATCTCCTCGACGGTCACGGGACCGTCTGCATCGGCCACGATGTCCACGATGAGCTCCCCGACGGCGTCGACGTGGAGGATCGGCCCGTCGGGCAGGGCGGCGACCCACCGCCCCGCGGCATCGTCCTCCCAGGCCAGCTCGGCCAGCTCGACCCGGTCGGCGTCACCGTCGCGGGTCATGACAGCGGCATCCTGACGGGTGTCACGGTGTGCACGCCTGGACCAGGCGGCCCGTGCCGTGCACGCGCACCGGCCCGTCGGCATCGGGGACGAAGAGCGCGCCGCCGCGGACGAGGGTGCGGGTGGCACCGCCCGCGCTCACCTCGACCTCGCCGTCGAGCCCCAGCAGGATCCGCGGGCCGCTGCCGGGGACGGTCACGGCCTGCGGCCCGCTCGCCTCGTCGAGGGTGGTCAGCGACAGCTCGAAGTCGTCCACCGGCGCGTAGTACGCCACGGTGGCCTCGGTCTGGCGCTCGGGGGCCACCCGCAGCGGCGGGGCGGCGACCACCGAGACGCAGCCCAGCATCTCGTCGGCATCGACCTTCTTCACGGTCAGCCCCGCGCGCAGGACGTTGTCGCTGGCCGCCATGATCTCGACCCCGAACCCCGAGAGGTAGGAGTGGATGGCACCCTCGGGGACGTACATCGACTCCCCGGGACGCAGGGTCACGGGGTTCAGCAGCAGCGCGGCCACCACCCCGGGGTCGCCGGGGAAGTGCTCCTGGAGCATCGCCACGGTGCGGTCGATCCGGGGGGACGGGGAGGCGCCCTCGGCCAGCCGCGCGGCGCAGGCCGCGGCGACGTCGGCGACCGCCTCGGGGTCCGGGCGCATCGACGGGGAGACCAGGGTGCGGAAGGCGGCGCGCATCCCCTGGGCGCTCGGCAGATCCCGCAGGAGGGCGCACAGCCGGTCGGTGAGAGGGGTGTCCAGGCCGTCGAGGATCCCGGCGGCACGACGGGGGGTGCGGAACCCGCACAGCGCCTCGAAGCGCGTCAGGGCCACCACCAGCTCCGGCTTGTGGTTGTCGTCGCGGTAGTTGCGCACCGGGGAGTCCAGGGGCAGTCCCGCCGCGTTCTCGGCGGCGAAGGACTCCGCGGCGTGGCTGCGGCTGGGATGGACCTGCAGCGACAGCGGGACCGCGGGGGCGATGAGCTTGAGGAGGAAGGGCAGGCGGGGCCCGAAGGCACGGGTCACGACGTCGCCCAGCGTGCCGTGGGGGTCGGCGGAGATCATCGTGTCCAGCCCGGTGCCCGTATCGGGTGCCTGCGACGGTCCCGCGGGATGGGCGCCGAACCACAGCTCCGCCCAGGGGCGGCCGTCGATCGGGCGTCCCAGGAACTCCGGAAGGGTCCGCTCGGAGCCCCAGGCGTAGTGCTGGAGGGTCCCGTCAAGCTCCCACATGCGTCCTCGTCCGTCCCGTCAGGCGTCGGTCCATACTATGGGCGCCATGGACGTCCCGGCCGTGCCCGACCCTGCAGGCCCGGACGCCACCGTCCCCGACCGGACGCGGCTGCGGCTCGCGCACGCCTGCCTCGAGCACCTCGCCGCGCCGCGCGTCCCCGTCGACGGACACCGCTCCCCTGCGGCACGGGACCGCGGACTGCGGGTGCTGCACCTCAAGGGCGAGGCCCTGCACCCGACGCTCTCGGCCGGGCGGCCGCCCTCCACCGACTGCGACGTGCTGGTGACCCCGGACGACGTCCCGGCCTACACCGCACGCCTGACGGCGGCCGGCTGGGAGCGCCGCACGACCTTCGCCCACGGGAGCGTGTTCACGCATGCCGCGACCTACTTCCACCCCGTGTGGGGCACCGTGGACGTGCACCGTAGCTTCCCCGGGCTCGAGCGCGACCCCCGCGCGACCTTCGCGGAGCTCTGGGAGCATCGCGGCACCGTGGAGCTGGGAGGTCACGAGTGCGCCGTCCCGGACCTGACGGCGCAGCGCCTGGTGCTGCTGGTGCATGCGGCCCGGGACGCGATGGGGCGGCGCGAGCACGACGTGGACGTGGCCTGGACGCAGGTGCCGCCCGCGGAGCGGGACGTGGTCGACACCCTCGCCGACCGGCTGGGCGCGACGGTGCCCCTCGCCCTGGCGACGGACCGCCCGGAGCGCGCCCGGGGAGTGTCCGGGGAGCACCTCTGGCGCGCGGTGCATGCCGGGGAGAATCCCACCGTCGTGTGGAGGGCACGTCTGCGGGATGCCCGGGGCCCCGTGCACCGGGCGCGACTGCTCGTGGAGGCCGCGCGGGTCAACCGCGATCATCTGGAGCTGGCCCTGGGCCATGCCCCCTCGCGCCGCGAGCTGCGGGCGGAGTGGTGGCATCGCCTGGCGCGGGGGGCGCGGAGGCTGCGCGCCCGGCGTCCGGGGCAGGGCTGACGCCCGTGGCGCGCCCCTGGGCGCGAGCGCGTGCACGACGGATGATCACCCTCCCGATCGCGACGCCGATCAGCGCCCCGAGGGTGTTCATGAGGACGTCGACGACCGATGCCTGCCGCGTCCCGATCACGAGCTGGTAGGTCTCGACGCACGCCGAGAGCCCGGCACCCAGGGCCACCCACCACCAGGTGGGACGGAGCACGGCGAGCGCCGCGAAGGCCGGGACGAACAGGACGATGTTGGCGACCCCCTGGAACTCGTCGGGGGTGATCGTGCGCTGGAGGCCGAAGGGCTCGGTGACCGCGAGCCAGACCTCCACATTGACGCGGTTGACCCACCATCCCGAGGGGGTCAGCAGCAGCGCCAGGGCGGCTGCGGCGTAGGCGATCAGCAGGATCAGGGCGATCGTGCGCAGGACGCGGTGGCGGGGTCTCGCCGGACCTGCTGCGGCCGGTGCGCTCGACCTCCCGTTCGTGCTCATCGCCCCAGCTTCTTCGCGTCCGCCGGTCGCGACAAGCCGGGGAGCTTCCCGTGCACCGGACATCACACGCGCGGGAGCATCGACGTCGACGGCCGCCCGCAAGGTTCGCGCGGACCGGTCGCTCGACGACCGATCGCGCGCAGCACGACCGGTGCGCTCAGCACGACCGGGGCTCCAGGTACGGCCCCGCGGCTCAGTACGCCCCGGAGCTCGCGAGCACGGCCCGCACCGTCTTGGTCAGGATCAGCACGTCCTGGGTGAAGGACCAGTTGTCCACGTAGTACATGTCCAGGCGCACCGTCTCGGACCAGGAGAGGTCGCTGCGGCCGGAGACCTGCCACAGGCCCGTGATGCCCGGGCGCACCGAGAGGCGGCGCCGGGCGTCCTGGTCGTACCGCGCCGCCTCGCGCGGGAGCGCCGGGCGCGGGCCCACCAGGCTCATGTCGCCGCGCAGCACGTTCCACAGCTGGGGCAGCTCGTCGAGGGAGAAGCGCCGCAGGAGGCGGCCCGGCCGCGTGACCCGCGGGTCCCGGGCGAGCTTGAACAGGACGTCGTTGCCGCGGTCGCGGTCCTCGGCGAGGAGCTCGGCCAGGCGCTGCTCGGCGTCGGTGCCCATGGTCCGGAACTTCAGGAACTCGAACTCCTCGCCGCTGCGTCCCACGCGGGTCTGCCGGAAGAGCACGGGGCCGCCGTCGTGGAGGCGCACCACGAGGGCGACGACCGCCAGCACGGGGGCGGCGACCGTCAGCAGGACGGCGCTGGCCACGACGTCGAAGAAGCGCTTGGAGCGCCGCAGCGCGTCCTGCGAGCGCGGGAGGTCCAGGTGCACCAGCGGCAGGCCCGCCACCGGGCGCATGCTCATGCGGTCGCCCGAGATCTCGCTGACGGCCGGCACCACGATCACGTCGACGTCGAGATCCTCGAGCTCCCAGGCGGTGCGCCGGAAGTCCTCGGCGCTCGCGCTGGATCCCGCGGCGAACAGGAGCACGGCGGGCCGCAGGGCGCGCGCGACGGCGACCACGTCGTCCTCGGCGCCCAGCACCGGGATCCCCGCCCGGGAGCGGGAGGCGGCCACGCCCGCCGGCACGAGCGCCCCGACCACGTCGTAGCCCAGCCAGCCCTCGCGGTGCACGGTCGCGGCGATCGAGTCGACGTGGGTGAGGGCGCCGATGGCCAGCACGCTCTGACGCATCCGTCCCCGTCGTCGCAGCAGGTTCAGCACCCGGCGCAGCAGGGCGCGGTTGAGGAGCAGCAGCGGGGGGCCCGCCACGAACAGCGCCACGAAGAACACGCGGGACAGCTCGATCCCCGAGAGGTACACGGCGCCGCCCACGATCCCGGCGGCGGCCAGGCTCGCGTGCAGGACGTTGCGGAAGATCTCCGAGCCCGCCTGCATGAGCCGCACGTTGTAGCCGCCGAAGGCGGTGATCGCCACGAGCCAGCCCAGCGCGATCGGCCAGGCCCCCTGCTGCAGGATCCCCGGGAGGTCCCCGGCGTGGCCGAGACCGGGGGTGACCTGACGGGCGAGGTAGGCGATGAGCACGGCGAGTGCGAGCGCGACGACGTCCATGCCCACGAGGGCGACGAGCAGGTGGCGCCGGGAGGTGCGGACACGAGCGGCGCCGGAGGGGGCGGCGGGGTCCGTGTCGGCGGGGCGCAGGATCTCGGGATCGGCGGTCCAGGCGGGCGCGGCGTCGACGAGGGCCTGCGCGGGGAGGCGAGGCTCCTCGGAGCCCGGACCGTCCGGTTCCGGGCGCGGCGCGGGGCGGGTCGAGGACGTGACCCTGGTCCCGGCGTCGGTCGTCATGTGGTCGGCACCCTTCTGCGCACAGTGCACCCAGGGTGGTCCCCGGAGGCCGCCTGCACAAGATCCCCCCACTCTCTGCACCCAAGGTCACAGGGCCCGCCTGCCTGGGGTCGCGCCGGCACGCAGGGGTCCGACCCCCGTCCCGGGCCCCGCCGCGCCTCCCGTCCACGCCCTCCCGTCCCCGACCTCCGTGCCGCCGGTCGCTGTGCGCGCCAGTGACCGGTGACGAGGTCGAGCCCGCACACACCGTCACGACACCGACATTCGCGACGGATCGTGGCTAGAGTCGGGTCAGGCCGACGACCACTCGCGTGCGCTCGTCCAGTTCGTGGCTCCTCACCGCGACCCGTCCGGCCGGCGCACGCCCCGCATCCCGGCTCGCGCCCTTCCCCGCCTCCGCCCACGGCCGAATCCCGGAGTCCGTCCATGCCTGCCGCCGCGCTCACCGCCTCCCCCTCCGCCGGGGCAGCACCCGGGTTCCCCACCTCGCCTCGCTCACGGCGCTGCGCGGGCCCGCCGCGCTGTTCGTCGTGCTCTACCACCTGCGCCTGCGCACCCCGTGGCTCGAGGGCGTGCCCGTGCTGGAGAGCGCCTTCGTGGGCATCTCGATGTTCTTCGTGCTGTCCGGGTTCGTGCTCATGTGGTCCTCGCGGCCCCACGACACCGCCAAGGGCTTCTGGGTGCGCCGCTTCGCGCGGATCTACCCCTCGCACCTGCTGGTGGCGGTCATCGCCCTGCTCGTGCCGATCACGGTGTTCGCCCCCACGGTGCTGGGGGTCGCCGCGAACCTCACGCTCACCCAGGCCTTCATCCCGCTGTACGACGTGGTGTTCTCCCTCAACGGCGTCTCCTGGTCGCTGTCGTGCGAGATGGCCTTCTACGCGGTGGCGCCGTTCCTGTTCCGCTGGGCGCACCGCCGCTCCACCCGCACCGTGGTGCTGGCGATGGGGTCGTGGTGGCTGGGGATCGCGCTGCTGGGGATCGTGCTGGGCTACGCCTCGGGCCTGACCAACGGACTGGCCTACCCCAACCCCGTGATCCGCAGCGGTGAGTTCGTCCTGGGTGCCCTGGCGGCCCTGCTGCTGCGCCGCGGGTGGACGCCGCCGAAGGTGCTGCGACCGCTGCCGACCGCGGTGTTCGTGGTGCTCGTGCACGTCGCCGTCGCGACGTTCCACGTCCCGCCCACCGCGGCCGAGATGATGCTGGGCCCCTGCTTCGCACTGCTGTCGATCGCGATGGCGCGCTCGGACGTCGAGGGCCGCACCACGTTCTTGCGCGCCCCCGTGCTCCAGTGGGCCGGGGACTGCAGCTTCGCGCTGTACCTGATCCACGAGCTCGTGATCATCAACGTGATGCCCTTGGTGGGCCCCGTGTCCTCCCGGGCGGAGGGCCTGGCCTGGGCGGGCGCGGTGCTGGGGCTGTCGATCCTGGCGGCGGTCGCGATCCACCATCTGTGGGAGAAGCCGTGGCAGCTCGCGATCCTCGGCTGGTGGAAGCGTCGCCACCCCCGCATCCCGGCCTCGCCGCCCCCGGTGGTGGAGGCCCCGCCGGCGGTGACGGACGTCGCGACGCAGCCGGCGCGCCCGGTGGTCACGGCGTCACCGGCCACGGTGATCGACGCCGAGCCCGATACCTCGCCCGATGCTGCGCCCGCGCCCGCGCCGATCCTGGGCGGCTCGCCGCCTGCCGCCGGGACGACCCGGACCTGAGCGGCGTCGGCCCCTCGGCCGCCCGGTGCCCGCCACCCCGCCCCTGCCTCCCCCGTGATCTGAGAGTCTTCCCCCATGCCTGCCGTGCCCACCCCGCGCGAGAGCGTCGTCCCGGCGCCCCGCCTGCCCTCGCTCACGGCGCTGCGGGCACCCGCGGCGCTGCTGGTGGTCGGGTACCACCTGTCGCTGCGCACGCCGTGGCTGGAGGGCGGGCCGCTCGTGGACACCGGCTTCGTGGGGGTGGCGCTGTTCTTCGTGCTCTCGGGGTTCGTCCTGCAGTGGTCCACGCGCCCGGCGGACCCGGCGACGGGGTTCTGGGTGCGCCGCCTGGCCCGGATCTACCCGGCACACGTCCTCACCGCGCTGATCGCCCTGGTCGTCCCGGTCACGATCTTCTCCCCCACCGCCCTGTCGATCGCGGCGAACCTGACCCTGACCCAGTCGCTGTTCCCGCTGTACGACGTCGTCTACGGGCTCAACGGCGTCTCGTGGTCCCTGTCGTGCGAGCTGGTGTTCTACGTCGTCGCGCCGTTCCTCTTCGCGTGGGCGCACAGCCGCTCCACCCGCTCGGCCGTGCTGGCGCTGGGCGGATGGTGGGCGGTGATGGCCGCGGCGGGCATCGTGCTGGGATCCGCCTCGGGTCTCACGGACTCCCTGGCCTATCCCAATCCGGTGATCCGCAGCGGCGAGTTCGTGCTCGGTGCTCTCGCGGCCCTGCTCCTGCGACGGGGCTGGGAGCCGCCGGCAGCTGTGCGACCGCTGCCGATGACGGGTCTCGTAGTGCTCGTGTACGCGGTGCTGGCCGTCACCGGGCTGCCCCACACCACCGCGAGCGTCGTGCTGGCGCCGTGCTGCGTGCTGCTGGTCGTGGCACTGGCCCGGGCGGACGCGCGCGGGGAGATCCGCTGGACCCGGGCGCGTCCGCTGCAATGGGCCGGGGAGGTCAGCTTCGCGCTCTACCTGGTGCACGAGCTCGTGATCCTGAACCTGGTGCCCCTGGTGCCGCCCCTCGCGTCAGGAGCGGGCGCGGCGGGGCTCGGATGGTGCCTGGCGGCGGTGTGCCTGTCCTTCGGGGCCGCCGCCGTGCTGCACCACCTCTGGGAGAAGCCCTGTCAGCGGGTGATCCTCCGCGCCTGGGGCCGATGGGCCGGTGCGTCGGCACGCAGGGTGACCGCCTGAGGGCGGGATGCGCCTCAGACCTGCGCCACCTCGCGGAGGTGCGCGATGCGCCGCTCCGCCTCCCGCGCGAAGAGGTGCTCGGACATGAGCTCGCGGCCCGCGGCGCCGGCGGCCGCCCGGCCCGCGGGATCCCGGCCGATCCCGGCGATCGCCGCCGCGAGCGCGTCCACATCGTCCATCGGCACCGTCCACCCGATCCCGTGCCGGTCCACGAGCGCCTGCAGGGCACGGTTGGCGTAGCCGAGCACGGGCACCCCCAGCGCGGCGGTCTCCAGGTAGGTGCCGGCCGGGTCCCCCTGACGGTGCGGCAGCACCATGAGGTCGATGCCCGCGGCGACGGCACGCACCCAGGCGTCGTCGAAGACGAGGTCCCCGTGGAACCGTGCACGGTCGCCGAGCGGGGCGGCGATCGCCCGCATCCGTGCGGTGGCCTCCCCGGACCCGAAGACGTCGAGGGTGAGCGCGAGGCCCCGCGTCGCGGCACGGACGGCGGCGGACACGGCATCCTCGGCGCCCTTGGCGCGGATGTGCCGTCCCGAGAAGCCGAGCCGGAGCGGATGCCCCGGCGACGGGTCCCCGGGGGCGAGGTGATCGCGTCCCCGGGCGAACAGGGGGGCGGTCATCCGCGTGTCGAGGTACAGCATCGCGCGGGGCGACAGCGCTCCGTAGGCGGAGAGCGCGGGATACCCGTTGGCCTGGTACCCGCCGGTGTCGCGGACCATCCGACGCAGGGCGCCCCGGCGACGCAGCCAGCCCGCCGCGACCCGGGCCCTCGTCACGGACGGTGCGTCCAGGGCGCCGATCCGGATCCTCTCGGCCAGGGAGAACTCCCCGAACAGCACCACGGACCGGGGATCCCGTGCCAGCAGCGCGGCGGCGTCGAGGTGATGGAAGGCCAGGGTCGCCGCCGCGCCCTCCCGGGCCCGCGACGGCGCGGAGCCCTCGCGCAGCTCGAGGTCGAAGGGCAGCTCCCCGCGGGCGACGGCGGTGTGCAGCGGGGTGACCGTGGCGGCGCGGTCCGTCGCGCGGGCGAGGAGGACGACCTCCCCGGGCCACGTGCGGGCGTACTGCTCCAGCCCGACGAGGCTCTTGGTCGCGATCCGGACCGTCGTGCCGTCCAGGGAGATCGGGTCCTGCTGGGCGACGACGAGACGCGGGCCGTCCTGCCTCGGCGTCACCGGCGCTCCCCTGTGCTCGACTGCTCGACCTGCTGCGGCACCGTCCGGCGGAGGGCGCGCGACGGCCGCGGCCGAGGGGCCTCGCACCACCGGGAGCCGCGCCGGTCGTGGGCTATCGTACTGAGCGTGTGCACGACGACGAATGCCCGCAGCATCGTCGTGGACGGCTGACGTGGCCCCAGTCCCACCTCCGGCCCCGGTGACCGTGGTCGTCGTCGCCTACCGCCACGCCGCCTGGGTCGGCGACTGCATGGCCTCCATCGCCGCGCAGACGGCACGTCCCGCCCAGGTGATCGTCGTGGACGACGCCTCGGGCGACGGGACCGCCGAGGCGATCCGCGAGAGCGCCGCCCGCTTCCCGGAGATCCCCTGGGAGCTGCGCCTGCACCCGACCAACCGAGGCCTCACCGCGCACCTCGCCGAGGCGCTGGCCACCGCCCGGGAGCCGTACTTCACGTACATCAGCGGCGACGACCGCATGCTGCCGGAGCGTCTCGAAGTGCAGCTGGCCGCCCTGCGCGAAGCACCGGCGGGCACGACGTGGAGCTACAGCGACGCCCTCCGGGAGGACGAGCACCGCACGCTCCTGCCCGAGCCGTTCTCCGTCGCGTACGTCTGGCCCGCCGAGCGCCCGCCGCACCTGTTCCGCTCCCTGGTCCTGGAGTCCTTCGTCCCCGCACCATCCGTGCTGGCCGAGACCGCGGCGATGCGGGAGGCGGGCGGCTACGACCCGGACATCTACTACGAGGACTTCGACCTGCTGCTGCGCCTGTCGCTGCGCGGGGACGCCGTGGGCGTGGACACCCCGCTCGTGGTGTTCCGGGAGCTGCCCACGTCGCTGGGCCACACCACCTTCTCCGCGGACAACCCCCGGTTCCTGGCAGCGATGTCCGCGAGCTTCCGCAAGCACCTGGGCGCGCCCACTCCCGCTTCGGACCTCATCCCCGAGGCGATGTGGTTCCTGGCCCTGAGGCGCTGGCGCGCCGGCGACGCCGACGCCGCGCTGCGCTCGGACCTGCGCCGGACCTGGCGGGACTCCCCGGCTCCCGTCCGGGGGCTGGCGCTGGCGGTGCTGGCGCAGCTGCGGGTGCCGGGGCGATGGACCGTGCGGGGGGCGCGATGACCCGTCACGTCCGGGCTCAGATCCGCTTCCGCCTGATGCAGCTGGGCGTCGTGTTCTCGCGCCGCGCGCGGCGCGGACTCGTCCTCCTGACCCTGGGGTCGATCGCCGTGACGCTCATGGAGACCGGCGCGATCCTGCTGGTCGCCCCCCTCCTGCAGGTGCTCACGGGCGCCGACGTGACCCAGGGCGTCCTGGGCACGATCGCCGCGACGACCGGGCTGACCTCGCGCCAGGACCTGACCCTGGTGCTGCTGGCCGCCGTGGTCGCCGGGTTCCTGCTCAAGGACACCTTCTCCCTCGCCTTCAAGTGGTGGTCGGTCGGCTTCCTCACGCACGAGCGTGCCGAGACCTACGCGGAGCTCATGCAGTACTACCTCGACGCCCCCTACCCCCAGGTCCAGCGTCGATCGATGAGCAGCATGTACACGACGATCGGCACCTCCACCGGACAGCTCTACGCCTCCGTCGCCCAGGGTCTCGTCAGCCTGATCATCGAGCTGACCACCGTGATCGTGATCGGCACGGCGCTGCTCGTGGCCACCCCGCTGTACTCCGTCGGACTGCTGGTGGTGCTCGGGGTCACCGGGATGATCCTCCTGCGCGCCGTGCGACCCCGCGTCGTCCGCGAGGGCGGCCTGGTCCTCTCCCTCGCCGAGCAGGGCTTCCAGCTGGTCCAGCACGCCTTCGGCGGCATGAAGGAGATCAAGCTCCGGCACTCCCAGGCGCACTTCGTGGGGACGTACCGTCGGCTCGAGCATCGCGCGGCCCACTCCCAGCGCGTGCTCGCGTTCGTCGGCGACCTGCCCAAGGCGGTCCTCGAGATCGCCTTCTTCGTCTGCTTCTTCGTCCTCACGGTCGTCGTGGTCCTCACCCAGGGGACCTCGAGCCTCGTGGTGAGCATCGGCCTGCTGGGCGCCGGCGCGTTCCGCCTCCTCCCCTCGCTCTCGCGCCTGATCGGCGCGGTCGCCGGGATCCGCAGCGGACTGCCCGCACTGGATGCCGTCCACGACGACCTCGCGGCCTCCCGCACGATCCCCCCGCACCAGGACCCCGCCGAGACCCCCATGCCCTTCGAGGATGCCCTGCGCCTGGAGGCCGTCACCTTCCGGTACGCGGGCGGGGACGCCGACGTCCTGCGCTCGATCGACCTGACCATCCCGGCAGGGTCCTCGATGGCCTTCGTGGGGACCAGCGGTGCCGGGAAGTCGACGCTCGTGGACGTGATCCTGGGGCTGCAGGCGCCGACGAGGGGCACCGTGACGGCCGACGGCACCGACATCGCCTCGGACCCGGCCGCCTGGCACGCCAACATCGCCGTGGTCCCCCAGGAGGTCTTCCTCATGGACGCGACGATCCGCGAGAACATCGCCTTCGACCAGGACGCGGCGGACATCGACGACGAGCGGATCGCCGACGCCCTCGCGCGGGCACAGCTCACCGAGTTCGTCCGCTCGCTGCCCGAGGGCACCGCCACGCGCGTGGGTGAGCGGGGGACACGGCTCTCGGGCGGTCAGCGCCAACGCCTGGGGATCGCCCGGGCGCTCTACGGCCGTCCGCGGCTGCTGGTCCTCGACGAGGCCACGAGCGCCCTGGACAACGAGACCGAGCGGCGCATCACCGCGACCATCTCGGCGCTCCGGGGGGAGGTGACCGTGCTGGTGATCGCCCATCGCCTGTCCACGGTCCGGGACGTGGACACCGTCGCGATGATGGCCGACGGACGGATCGAGGCCCTGGGCACGTTCTCCGAGGTGCGTGCCGCGTCCCCCGCCTTCGCCCATCTCGTCGACCTGGGCCGCCTCGACGCCGGGCCGCCCGGGGACGAGGGGCAGAGCCCGCACGAGACGCCCATGACCGACGCACCGGGACGGAGCTGACCGTGGACGCGGAGGGTCGACTCCGGCAGGAGGCAGCGCTGGTCCGGCGACGCCTGCGACTGCGCGGCACCGACGAGACCCTCCTCCGGCGCCGGGCCGCCGCCGCCATGACCGGGACGCGGCCGCGACCGCACCGTCGGGTCCTCGGATCCGTGTGGCTGATCGCCGTGGTCCGGGACGAGGCCGACGTCATCGAGGAGTTCGTGACCCACCACCTCGGCCAGGGCCTGGACCGCCTCCTCGTCGCGGACAACGGGTCCCAGGACGGGACCGACTCGATGCTGGAGGCGCTCGCGCGCTCCGATGCCCGGATCACCCTTCTCGACGACCGGCTGCGAGGTTTCCACCAGGGCGCCAAGCTCACCCACCTCGCCCACCTGGCATGGCGCGCGGGGGCCGACTGGGTCGTCCCCGCCGACGCCGACGAACGATGGGTCGGCGCGACGGACACCGTGCCCGCGACCCTTGCCGACGCGCGCCGCCAGGGCCTGGACATCGTCACGGCGCACGTCCACAACGCCTATCCCACGTCCGACGTCCGCGACGCCCCGTGGACCTGGGACCCGCATCCCCACCCGATCACCAAGGTGGCCTTCCGGACGCACCCGTTCGCGGAGGTGGCCGACGGGGCGCACTGGGTCCGCCGGCCCGGATCCCGCGGGGACGGTCTGCACTTCCTGCACCTCCCCTGGCGGTCCCGCACGCAGCTGGCGGAGAAGATCCGCAAGGGGTCCGCCGGATTGTCCGCCGCCGGCCTGGGGGGTCCCGCCTCCGGCGTCGACGGGCACTGGGGCGAGATGACCGGCCTGTCCTCGGGCGAGCTCGACGCCGTCTGGGCCGAGATCTGCGGTGGCCCCGACGCCGGCCTGGAGTTCGGCTACAAGCCGCACGGCGCCCTCGTGCCCCTGGCATCCACCAGCCCGTCGACCTGGAACGACGTCGAGGCGTCGGCTCCGGGTCCGGAGGAGGCACGATGACCCGCGAGTCCCCGCTCCCCCGCCTCCTCACAGGGGCGGCACGCCGCGCACGGGGAGGTCTGCGTCGCGGTGACCGCCTGCTCCAGCAGATCCAGGCGCGGTGGGCACCGAGCACACCGCTCTCCGACGCCCGGGCCCTCCTCGCGGAGTTCAGTCCCGAGCACCCGGCGATCCCGACATGCAGCTCGACGGCCGCGCCCGGGGTCACGGTGCTCGGTTCCCTGCACCCGGGAAGCCTGTTCGGCGGGACGGCGACGGTGATGGCCCTCGGTGCCTCCCTCGCCGAGGGCCTCGACCGTCCGCTGCGGGTGGTCGAGACGCTGAGCCATCGCACGGCACCCGACGTCGTCGCTGCGATCCGGGAGCTCGGCGTCTCGGTGGACCCGCGCCGCGTGGAGCTCGTGGACATGTCATGGCGCCGGGATCACGAGGTCGCCCCGCTCCCGCTGCATCCCCGGGAGCTCGTCGTGACGAGCGCGTGGTGGGACACCGCCGTCGCCGCGCGGCTGCCGCTGGAGACACCGGTGATCCAGCTGATCCAGGACGACGAGCGCATCTTCTATCCCGCGAGCGACGAGGAGCTCGCGGTGGCGCGGACCTTCGCCCTCGCGTCGACCCTGCCCGTGTTCAACACCGAGGTGCTCCGCGACCACTTCGCGCACACCGAGTTCGCCGCCCTGGCGCGACGCGGGATCTCCTTCGAGCCGTCCGTCCTCCGTCCTCCCGAGCCGCATCCGGGCACGGAGCGCCTGCTCTTCTTCTACGCCCGCCCGCAGGTGGCCCGGAACCTCTTCGCGCTGGGCCTGGAGGCACTGGACCGGGCCTCGACGGACCCCGCACTCGCGGGCTGGACGCTGGTGATGGCGGGCGACGCGGAGCTCCCGGACCTGACGCTCGACGGAGGGCAGCGCCTCACGAACCTCGGCAAGCTCGGCCTCAGGGAGTACCGGACCCTCATCGGACGCGCCGCCGTGGCGCTGTCACCGATGCTCGCCCCCCATCCGAACTACCCGACGCTCGAGGTCGCCCAGGCGGGTGCTCGCGTCGTCACGACCGCGTGGGGCCGGAAGACCGATCTCTCGCGGTACGGCGAGGTCACCGTCGCCCCGGCCCGGGTCGGGGCCCTGCGTGACGCCCTGGTCGCGGCGTGCGCGCGGCACGACGCAGGGGTTCCTGTGACGTCCGGTGCGGCCCTGCCGAGCACCTGGCCCGAGGCCTTCGCTCCCGTGCTCGCCCGGGTGCGGGAGGTGATCTCGTGAGGCGCCACCGCGTCGTGATGATCGCTCCCCGTGTCGGGGACGGGTCCCCCGCGCCGTCCGCCGGGCTCGGGCACCTCCAGAACCTCCAGATCCAGGTGGACGGGTGCGCGGATCTCCTCGTGCTGACCCCTCCGGACGCCCCTCCGGCGGGCGAGGGAGCGGTCGCCACGGGGTTCGAGGTGCGTGTCCCGGGGCCCCGCTGGATGCGCACGCTCCTCGGCCGCGGCGAGAACCTGCTGCGCCGCCTGGACCTCACGCTGCCTCCCCTCCCCCTCGCGCTGGGACTCCTCCTGGACCCCCGGGCGCGTGCGGCGCTGGCCGGGGCCGACGTCGTCGACCTGCAGTGGGAGGAGTACGCGGCGCTGGCGCCGATCGTCCGCCGCATCGCCCCGCACGCCCGGCGCATCGGCTCCTTCCACGACGTGCTCAGCCACCTCGCCGAGCGCCGCCTGGCGCGAGCCCCCGGGGTGATCGCCGCACGTCGTGTGCAGGTGACCCGGCGCCACGAGCGTCGCATCCTGCGCCACCTCGACCTGGCCGTCGCCCTCAGCCCGGCGGACGCCGCGCTGCTGCGCGCCGCGGGAGCTGCCGACGTCACCGTCCTCGACCCGCTGATCCCTCTGGCATCCGGCGGCGAGCACGTCCCGGACCCCCCGGGCCGTCCGACCGTCGGGATCGTCGCCGCCTTCGGGCGCGAGGTGAACCAGGCCGGCACCCGCTGGTTCGTGGAGCACGTCTGGCCCCGGGTCCTGCACGGGACCGACGGTGCGCGTCTCCTGCTGGTCGGCGCGGATCCCACCGGCTTCGCGACCGCGGTGGCGGCGGGCGCCCCCTCGATCGAGGCCACCGGCTTCATCGAGGACCTCGATGCGGCGTACGCGGATCTCACCGTCGTCGCGGTGCCGCTCCTCCTGGGGTCGGGGGTCAAGTTCAAGACCCTGGAGGCGCTGGCCCGCGGACTGCCCGCGGTGTCGACCCCGATCGGTGCCGAGGGCATCGAGGCGGCACGGCACCTCGCCGCGATCACGACGGATCCCGAGGCGTTCGCGGATTCGCTGATCGAGGTGCTCCAGGACCCCGCCCCCTTCCATCGGGACGCGGCGCGCATCGCCCCTGAGATCAGGCGGCAGTACGGCCCCGAGGCCTTCTCCCAGCAGGTCCGACGCCTGTACGCCGCGCCGACCGAGGCCCCCTGACCGGCCCTGTCGGCCGCGGCGCTCCGCGCAGGACGGACGGCGACACGCACGGGTGCGGAGCGCACCGGTCGGCGCACCCGACCGGCCCGGCCGTGCGATACCTTGCGTCCATGCCGACCGAGCAGACAGCGCCGCGCCCGACCTCGCTCGCGAGGCCGCAGTCAGCCGTGGAGCCGCAGGACGACAGCGATCCACTCGTCAGCGTGATCATCCCCTGCTACAACGCGGCCGCCACGCTGCCGGCGCTCCTGTCGGCCCTGGTCGAGCAGGTGGACCCCCCGCCGTTCGAGGTGATCGTCTCGGACAACCTCAGCACCGACGGCTTCCGCTCCGTCGTCGACGCCTTCCGTGACACCCTCCCGAGGATCTCCGTGGTCGCGGCGCACACGTCCCGCGGGCGTGCCGTGGCCCGCAACATCCCGGTGCGCCACGCCCGGGGTCAGCACCTCGTGTTCATCGACGCCGACGACATCCCGTCGCCGCACCTCCTCCGCAGGCTCCACGACGCCCTCGAGGTCCACGACCTCGCGATCGCGCCGTCCGACGCCTCCGCCTTCCACGGCGACGACGCGCCCGATGCGGGCAGACTCCGCGCCGTCGAGGAGGACGCGGCGCGCCATGAGGAGCAGGCACCCCCGCATGCGGGGCGGTTCGTGATCACAGGAGGCTCCGGCCTGGCGGTACGTCGCGACGCGTTCTTCGAGATCGGCGACTTCCAGACCCGCTACCGGAGCCAGGAGGACATCGAGTTCGGAGCGCGCGCCCAGCTGCTCGGGTTCACCGTGCAGCGCGTCTCGGGCTGCCTGATCCACTATCGGTCCCGCACGAGCTTCCGGGCCTTCCTCCGCCAGCAGAGGCAGTTCGGACGGGGCGACGTCCACATGTGGTCCGACTACGAGCACCATGCCGGCGTGCCGCTCTCGTTCAGCGCCGACGTCCGACGGCTCGCCCGTGGGATCGCAAGCCTTCCCACCATCCCGGCTCGGGACGTCAAGGGGCACCTCGGAGCGATCCTCAAGGCGGGCTCGAAGGTCGAGGGGCATCTCCGGTATCGCTGGCGATCGGTCCTGGGGATCACGGCGAGGCATCGCCACCGCTCCGAGTACTGATCGCCGCGGTGTCCCGCGATCCTGGACCCTCTTCGCGCGCCCCGCGACAGCGCAGGGCACGTCGCCCGGGGCAGAATGCTCCCATGCAGGTCACGCCCTCCGCGCGCGACGTCCTCGTCGTCGCACCCCATCCCGACGACGCCGCGTACTCGGCGAGCGCGGTCCTGGCCGAGCATCCCCACGCGACGGTGCTGACCGTGCTCGCGGGCGCCCCCAGCCCGCCCGTCGTCCGGTCCTGGGACCAGCAGTGCGGCTTCCGGGACTCCGACCACGCCGTCGAGGCCCGTCGGCAGGAGGATGACGCGGCGTTCGCCGGGACGCAGCACGCGCTCAGACGCCTTCCCCTGCTCGAGGCGCCCTATCTCACGGGTCCCCGCACCGCACAGGACGCCGCCGTGCTCGACGCGGAGCTCGAGGCCTGGCTCTCGGCGGCACACGAGCCTCTCGTCTGCATGCCCGCGGGTGCCGGGGTGCCCTTCCGCACGATCCCGGCGCCGCCGCCCGGCAGACGATGGACCCGCGTCGTCAAGCGGATCGTCGGGGCCCCCGGCAAGAAGCTCTTCGACGCCGCCCGGCGACGTCACCGCAACCTCACGGTGGGCAGCGCCCGCACCGTCAACGGCGACCACCTGTGGGTCCGCGACACCGTGCTCGACCACCTCGAGCACCTCATCCGGGCAACCCCTGAGGCACCCGGGCGGACGGTGGAGGTCGAGTTCTACGAGGACTACCCGTACCTGCTCTCCCAGGACGCGACCGGTGCCGTCGAGGAGCTCTCCGCGCGCCTGGGTCCCCTGGACGAGCGGGTCCGCGCCGTGGACACCGCGGTCAAGCGTGCCCTCATGGAGCACTACCGCAGCCAGCTCGTGGGAGACAGCTCGATCGTGGACGACGGTGTGCTGCCGCCCAGCGAGCGGTCCTGGACGGTGCGTCTGCCGTGACCGCCCGCTCCACGCTCCTCGCCCTTGCGCGGCAGGCCAAGCACAGGGCGTTCCTCGCCTGGAAGTTCCGTCACCTGCACCTGCGCCACGTGGAGTTCCTCCGGGAGGCGCGTCAGCGGCGGCAGGATCTGTCCCTTCCGCCCGAGCTCGTCGCGGAGAGCTTCCTCCGGCATGACGAGCCGGGGGACCCGGGCGCCGCCACCGCACCGATCCCCCGCGTGCTGTGGGTGCTGTGGACCGGCGAGAACCCCATGTCCCCCACGCGCACCGCCTCGCTCGCCCACCTCCGCGAGGTCCAGCGCGGCCTCGAGGTCCGTCTCGTGACACCCGCGACCATCGACCGATGGATCCTCCCGGACCATCCCCTGCATCCGCGCTTCGAGGACCTCACCCTGGTCCATCGGTCCGACTACCTGCGCGCCTACCTCCTGCACCACCACGGTGGGGCGTACACCGACGTCAAGCGGCCGATCGGTGCGTGGCTGCCCGTGCTCGAGCAGGTCGAGCGCCAGGGGATCTGGCTGGCCGGCTACCCCGAGATCGTCCATACCCTGATCCCCCGGCCCGAGCCCTTCGGCGATGCCCTGCGGGACCGCTCCAGCCTCCTCACCGGACAGGGCGCCTTCATCTGCCGGGCACGCACCTCCCTGACCGCCGAATGGATGCACGAGGTCGACGCCCGTCTCGACGCACATGCCGAGGCCCTGCGCCGGACACCGGGGGACACGTACGGGGAACGCCCCGGCTACGCCCTGCGGTGGACGGAGCTCCTGGCCGAGGTCACCGAGCCGCTGGAGATCAAGCACCGCGCGCACGTGCTGCGCGATCGGCGCCTGCTGGTCAGGACGCGGGGCTACCGATGAGCGCGGTCACCGACGGCCCCCTCCCCACGGCAGATCGTCCCCTGCGGATCGTCGTGGCCGCCCACGGCGATCCCGAGTCCCGGGCGACGTGGTCCGGCACCCCCGCGGGCATCATCGGCGGGCTGCGCGCAGCGGGCCACGAGGTCATCGGCGTGTCGGCGAGCCCCCGGCCCGTCCTCGAGAAGCGCGTGCTGCAGGTGTTGTCGCTGCCTGCCGTCCCGCGGCAGCTGCGTCGGACGCCGCACCTGCGCTCGGCGCTGGACGCCGCCGTCGCACGGACCCGCAACACCCGCCGGTACCGGTGGTGGAGCTCCCGGGTGGCGGCACGGGCCCTGCACCGGACGGGGCCCGTGGACCTCGTGATCCAGATCGGCTCCGCCTTCGAGGTGGCCGGAGCGGCCACGGTCACGTTCGACGACCTCACGATCCCCCAGGTGCTGCAGCGCGATGCCCCGGACTGGCGCGGGCTGGCGCCGTCCACGGTCCGCTCCCGGCTCCGGGCGCAGACCCGCGCGCTCCTGCATGCCCGCGCCGCGACGACCGCGACGCCCTGGACGGCCCGTTCGGTCCGCGAGGACCTGCAGGTACCCGAGGACCGGGTCCACGCCGTGGGGGTCGGGATCAGCGGGCTCCCGGTGCTCGCCGGGCGTGACTGGTCGTCGCCCCGGTACCTGTTCGTCGGCAAGAACTGGGAGCAGAAGAACGGACCCGTGCTCCTGGCGGCCTTCGCATCCGTCCACGAGGTCCTCCCCCACGCCCGTCTGGACCTCGTCGGGCACCACCCCGCCGTCGACCGGCCCGGGGTGACCGGCCACGGTTTCCTGGACCTCACGGACGCCTCCGCACAGGAGCTCCTCGCCGCGCTCTACGCCCGCGCCACCTGCCTCGTGGTCCCGACGGCCTTCGAGGCGGCGGGGATCGCCTTCCTCGAGGCGGCCGCCGTCGGGATCCCCAGAATCGGGGCCTCCGGGTGCGGGGCGCCCGACATGATCGGGCCCGGTGGTGTGGTGGCCCGTCCCGATGACCTCGACGCCCTCGCCGCGGCGATGCTGCACCTCGCCGACCCCGAGCGGGCCCGAGCGCTCGGCGCCGCCGGTCGCGAGCTCGCCCCGCTCTTCACCTGGGACCGCGTCGCCTCCCGCATCCTGCAGAGCGCAGGCCTGCGCGCGCGGCGCGAGGAGGACTGGGACCACCTCTTCGATGACCCCGCCCCGACAGTGGACGGGCGCCCGGGCGCCGAGCACCGAGGACGGACAGGGCCATGAGCATCGACAGGCACCGGATGGTGGGCGCCCTGCGCGACCACGTGCTCGCGCCGGTCGGCCGCCTCCTCGGCGCACCCCAGGTGCAGATCACCTCCCCCAATACGCGCGGGGGCAACGCCCTGTACTACTGGCTGCGCGCGTGGACGCTCGATGCCCCGAGGCACCCCTGTCGGATCCTCCTGCAGGATAACTTCGCGGAATGGCCCGCCGAGTTCCCCCTGCTGGAGCACCTGTCGACCCGCAAGCAGGACGTGCCCCGGCTGCTGACCCAGTGGCTGGGCGACCGGTACGACCTGATCGGCGTCCACTTCTCGCGGCAGGAGCTCGACGGCTTCTGCCGAGCGCTCGTGGCCTCGTCCCCCTCGTTCCGGGCGCGACGCGCACGGGCACGTGCGCAGATCCCCGAGGGCACCTGCGTGATCAACGTACGGCGCGGTGACTACTACCGCGTCCCCGAGCTCGAGGCGATGTACGGCATGGACGTGCCGGGCTTCGTCCGCGCGGCGCTCGAGCTGACGGAACCCGCCGCGCACCACGTCCTCGTCTCCGACGATCCCGCCTGGTGCCTCGAGCACGTCGCGCCGATGGTGCCCGGCACCGTCGCCACGCTGGATCGTCGGGACCTCTTCGACGACCTCGCGGCGCTGTCGGTGGCCCGGACGCTGATCCTGGCGAATTCCACGTTCTCGTTCTGGGGTGCGCATCTCGGGGCGGCGCTCGGGGACCTCCGCACCTGCGTCGCCCCGCCCTTCCACTTCCGGCACGCCGACGGCACCGAGGACGCCCAGCGCTTCGACCCCTCGTGGACGGTGGTCGCCGAGCTGCCCACGGCGTGAGCTGTCGGACCCGGTGCCCCCACGACCCGGCCCCACGGCTGCTCACGGCGGGGAATCGGCCCGCCCTCGACCGGGCACACGGCCTCGGTGGATCGTGCCTCCCCAGGTGACGGTCACGGACCGTCGGGCGCGTGAGCGGGAGCGGATGCCGAAGGTCACGAGGCAGGTCAGGCTCGAGAGAGAGACCACCAGCCCTGCGGTCAGTCCCGGGGGCGAGTACCGGCAGGTCAGTCGCTGCACGGATTCCGTGCGCACGGCGAGCATGCCGCTGACGTCACGGACCGGCGTCGCCCGCTCATCGGCCGTGCACGACCACCCGCGGTACGCGGGAACGGCGATGACCGTGGTCCCGGAGACGGGGCGGTCCCACTGCGCCTCGACGCGCCCGCCCCGGATCCTCAGCTCGGTGGGACGTTCCGCGTCCTGCACGGCGGCGCGCAGCGCGCCGAGGTCCACGCACGCCACGGATGCGTCCGCGAGCAGCGACGCGCCGGACGGCACGACCTGCGCCTCGACCCTGCCATCGTCGGTGACGCCCAGGGTCGCCGGCTCGGCCCGCGTCGCCACGACCCCCTCCTCCCGCACGCCGTCCATCGTCGCGGCCTGGTCCGCGGTGCTCACGCGGCCGGACAGCGCCGGGGAGAACACCTGCACGAGGTCACCCGGCCGACACGACGCCGTCAGCACGTACACCTGCCCGGGATCCACTTCGAGCCCGCTCGGAGGGACGGCCAGCAGGGGGCCGTCCGGGGATCCCGTGCGCACCTGGGTGTCGACGGCCCGGTACACCTCGGCCCCGGCCACGGCGTTGCGACGTGATGCGAACGCCGAGCCGTCCGCGATGGCCATGGCGTCGTCTCCTGACGGGTCCGCTGCGCCGTCGGTGCCGCCCGGCCGTCCGTCGGACGGGGTCTGCAGGGCCGACGGGACGGTCCGGACCAGCGGGTACACGGCGACCTCCGGGTATCGGGCCTGCAGTCTCTCAGCACCCATCAGCGAAGCCCCCACCGGGTCGGCGGGGTCCGAGGTCCCGCGTCCGAAGCTGGTCCAACCCAGGTCGAGCGCCGCGAGCATGGTCGCGCTCTCGGCAGGCGTGAGGCTGGAGTAGTAGGAGCTCCCGACGCGCCCGGTCACCGCTCCGTCGTTCGCTCGCACCTGCGCACCGGCCGTGGTGCGATAGGTGGGCCAGGACGCGGATCCCGAAGAGTCACCGGCTGCGCCGGCGACGGTGGGATACGACTCCCAGTCCTGCTTGCCCCTCTCCATGCCGAGGACGTTGGCGATGCTGCCCAGGACCACCACGGCGACCGTCGCAGCGAGCGCGATGCGGGGCAGCCGACGGGCACACCCTGCGGCGATCCCGAGGACCAGCACCGAGACGGCAACCACCAGCACCCCGTCCACGGGCACGACCGTCGCGGCCGTCCCGATCCGCGACACCGCCAGGAGCGCGAGTCCGGCGCCGAGGGCGATGCCCGTCTGCAGCCGCGTCCAGGGTGCGCCCATCGATCGCCAGGCCATGAGGATCAGCCAAGCGCACACGACGAACGCCTCACGGAAGGTGCCCCCGTGGGGCAGGGCGAAGGCATGCCAGGCCAGCTGGGTCGCCGGGAGCTGGAGGGACAGCAGCAGGGCGAGCGCGCCCGCGGGCCAGAGGAGGCGCTGGGTCCAGGAGATGTGGCGGCCCAGGGGCTGGACCGCGGCGGCCAGGAGCGCGGCGACACCGATGAACAGCCCGGGGGCGGCGAAGGCGCCTGCCGTCATCGGCAGGAACCGGCCCACGACGAGGCTCCACGGCTTGCGCACGAAGGCGCCCTCGTCCCACGGGGTGGCGTTGCCGACCGCCAGGAATGCCGGGACCAGCAGCACGGCGGCCAGTGCGGCGCCGAGGGCCGCTCTCAGGAGGAATCCGCCGAGCCGTCGCAGCACCTCCCGCCCGGTCGGCCGCAGCTCGACGAGGCGCGCCACGAGGTAGAGCGTGGCGAAGATGCTCGCCATGTAGGCCATGTAGTAGTTCGACCACCAGACCAGGGCCACGGCCACGCAGCCGAGGACCAGTCTCCGCCCGCGGAGGACCTGCTCGACCACCAGGAGCAGCAGCGGCAGGCACCACAGCACGTCGAGCCACATCGGCAGCCACGTGCCGTCGTCGATCGCCCAGCCGCAGGTCGCCCAGGACAGCCCCAGCAGTCCCGCCCACCAGGGCAGGAACGCGCTGGACCGGGGCGGCATCACGCTCAGGAGGAAGAACGCCATCATCGCCGCACCCGCCGCGAGCTTGGCGCACGCGATGACGAACAGGGCCATCGAGGCGTGCTCGGGGCCGAAGGGGACCGCGATCAGCGCGAAGGGGCTGGCGAGATACGTCGCGTAGTCGCCGATGAACGGGGTTCCGTTGCCGACGGCCCAGGTGAAGGTGGCGGTGGTGGTCGGGTCCTCACCGCGCAGCGCGCGGGCGAACAGGGCGTGGAACGGGACGAACTGCGCGCCGAGATCGGCGATGTCCCGCCCGTGGGGACCGAAGGGGAAGCGGCCCGCGAGAGCCACGCCGAGGCAGTGGACCACCACGGCGGCCAGAGCGGACAGCACGGGGACGGTGAAGGCGCGGCGACGCCCGCGGGGACCGTCGGTCGGCTCCTCCGCGGCCGACGTGGCTCGCGGGGTGTCAGGGGCGGTCATCTCGGGTCCTGTCTGCGGGGCGCGGGAGTGCGGCATCCGCACGCGCTGCGCGGACGGGGACGGGGCGGTCGGAGGATGCGGTCAGGCGGAGGATGCGCTGCGTCCCAGCACCTGGACCTCGGTGCGGATCCGCTGCACGAACCGCTCCTGCGAGAAGCTCTCCACCTCGGCCCGGATCCTCGCCGGGTCCCAGATGCGCCGCCCGCCCTCCTGCACCGCGTCGGCGATCGCCTCCGGGGTCGAGGCCTCGAAGAACAGACCCGTGACGCCCTCGCGGACGCTGTCGAGGTAGCCGCCCGCCCGGAGCGCGTAGGTCGGGACGCCGTGCGCTCCCGCCTCCAGGGGGGTGAGGCCGAAGTCCTCACGTCCGGCGGCGATGAGAGCCCGTGCTCCCGCGTACGTCCATCGCAGTTGGGCATCCGTCAGGTCCGACACGAACATCGCATTGCGCGGTGCGATCGCCCGCAGCCGGTCCTTCTCGGGGCCACGCCCCACCACGACCAGGCGCTCGTCGGGCAGGTCGGCGAAGGCCCGGAGCACCGCGTCGATCCCCTTGTACGGCTGCAGCCGCGCCACCATCAGGTGATGACCACCCGGCCCGAGCTGGTCGACGGGCTGCCGATCCCCGAGCGCCACCTCGGGATTGAACGGCGGGAACAGCGTCTGCGCGGCGATCCCGTAGACATCGGCGATCCGATCCCGGACCACGCTGGAGTTCGCCAGGTAGGCATCGGCCGCGTGGGCGGCCTGGCGGTCCCAGCGCCGCAACGACGGGCCCAGAGCACCGAGGGCGAGCCGCTTGACGGCCAGCGGTCCCGCCGCGCCCAGGTAGTCCTCGGGCAGATACAGCCACCGCGCCGGGGAATGGCAGTACACGAGACGCCGACCCCTCGTGGGGAAGGCATGCGCCCAGCCCGACGAGGACGCGACGACGACGTCCGCGTCGATCCGCATCCGGGACGAGGCCGCCCGCAGCAATGGCAGCGCCCGGCGGGGGTCGCGGCGCAGCACGACGATGCCGTTCAGCGGCCCCGTGCGGATCACGCGGTCACCGAACTCGGGGAACGTCTGCTCGGGTGCGTGGAAGAGCGTGTGGACCTCCGCCTCGGGGAAGGCGCGGCACAGCGACAGCACCACCCGTTCGGCGCCGCCGCGCTGGGTGAGGTAGTCGTGGGCGATGGCGACCTTCACGGGCGCATCGCCCCGTCCACGCCGCCCGGACCGTCGAGCGTCGCGAGGAGGTCGCGCACCCGGCGGGTCCCCGCGTCGGCGCTGTACCGCGCCTCCCAACGGCGCCGCGCGACGTCGACCACCGCCTGCCGCTCCTCGGGTCCCGCATCGATCGCCTGCTCGATGACCCGCGCGAGGTCGTCGGCGTCCCCGCGGCGGGCGACCCACGGATGCAGGGGTCCGACGACCTCGGGCAGCGCCCCGGCATCGGAGACCACGAAGGGCACGCGGGCGGACATGGCCTCGGCGGCGACGAGGCCGAAGGGCTCCTCGAACACGGAGGGGAAGACGGCGAGGTCGATGCTCTCGAAGAAGTCCTCCCGGCTGGTCCACCCGATCAGGTCCACGGCGTCGCCGAGCAGCTCGACGCATCGTGCCAGGGCGCGGGCGTCGTCGTCGTCCCCGAACCGCGGCTCCCCCGCGAGGACGAGCCGCACGGCTCCGGGTCGGTGCTCCAGCACGCGGGCGACGGCCTCCGCGAGCACCCCGATGCCCTTGTCCACCGTCGTGCGTCCCAGGAATCCGAGCCGCAGCACGCCCGCGTCCCGGGCGGCACCCCCGCGCCGTGCGGGTGCACCGAGATCGTCCGTCCAGTTCTCCAGCACGGTGGCGCCGTCGACCTCGGTCGCCATGAACACCGAGGGGACGAGCACCGCGCGAGCACCGCGTCGCGCGAGCCGGGCGGCCGGTCGACGGCTGCCCGTGGGCACCAGGTGCAGGTGCATCAGGCGGGGGCCGAGGGCCGTGGTGGCCAGGGCGGGCACCAGGCCGTTGCACCACAGGGGGATCCGCCGGTGCCGCAGGCGCCACCGTGCCAGGGACAGCAGGTAGGCGCGTCGCCCCGGTCCGGCCAGCGCCGTCACCGCGAAGCCCTCGTCCGCGGCGGCGTCCACGATGCCGCCTTCGGCGCGCGGGCCGAGCACGAGCACGGAGATCCCGAGGGACCGCAGTGCCCGGGCGATGTGCAGCAGCATCACCTCGCCGCCGCCGATCTCGGCATTGTTCGCCGCGATCGCGATCCGGGACGGCCCGGTACCGCGCGCCGCATCGCCCCCCGGACGTCGTGCGGCCGTGCTCCCGTCCGAGGCATCGCGCGCCAGCAGACGCCGGGGGACCCCGCGGCGGTACCGCACCCGGCCCACGGCTCTCCCGAGCGAGGCGACCAGCAGCGATGCCGTCGCCGGATCGACACGGCCGCGGCGGATCGAGGTCGCCACGAGCGCGCGCGCATCGGTCGCGATGTCCCCTGCGCACAGGCGCAGACCGTAGGGGCGCGCGTCGTAGGCCGGGTAGCGGTCGGCCATGAGGATCCGGCCCATGCCGAGCCGGAACCGCTTGCGGACGGAGGCCGATCGGCCGCTGAGGTGGAAGCGCACCGAGGCCTCGGGGGCGAAGACGAGCCGGTGCCCGGCCTCCTGGATGCGCCAGGAGAAGTCGACGTCCTCGACGCCGTACGCCGGGAGCGACTCGTCGAAGCCGCCGACCGCCAGGAAGAGCTCTCGGGGCAGCGCGCAGTTGGCGGTGATGACGTGCGGCAGGTAGGTGGTCCGCGCCAGGCCCTGGTCGAAGTCGTCCGGGGACGGCGAGCCGTCGGGGCGGATGGCCTGGAGCCTCCCACCCACGAGGGCGTCGTCGGAGCAGGCTCGCGCGAGCGCCCCCACCCACCGCGGATCCACCTCGTCGTCGGCGTCGCAGAACGCGAGGACCCTTCCCCGGGCACGGAGCCCGCCGAGATTGCGCGCCCGCGGGATGCTGGGTGCGCGGCCACCGGGGACCAGCACGGCCGATGCCGCCGCATGGCCCTCCGCCCGGATCCATCGGCGCACGACCTCGGACGTCGCGTCCCGGGATCCGTTGTCGACGACGATCACCTCGAAACGCGGATGCTCGACCTGCGCGTCGAGCGCGGCGAGCTGGCGCCCGATGACCGCCTCCCCGTCTCGGACGCAGATGATGACGGACACCTCGGGATCGGCGGCCTCCCGCGCTCCGGGCATCGCGCCGTCGCGGGTCATCGGGTCCCCCCGCGCGCGTGCGCCCCGAGCACCTGGTCGGGCGTGTCCGGCGCGACGACCGAGAGCGAGCCGGGGGTGGGATCCCCGTCGCGGGCGCGCAGGAGCGTCTGGAGCCCGTAGGCGACCGCGAGCGCCCACGGGAGGGTGTAGAACACCTCGCCCATGCGCTCGCCCGTCACGAGCAGCACGACGCCCAGGCCCATCGCGATCCCCAGGGGTGCTCCCGTGCGCGGTCGCAGCGGGTGCAGCAGGGCGACCACCGTGAGGATCAGGATGGCCCCGAGCCAGGGCCACCCGCCCTCGACCAGGGCGGTCCAGTAGGAGTTGTGGAAGAACCATCGGTCGGGTTCGATCACCACGAACGCGCTGCCCAGGCCGTCGCCGAAGAACCCGGCCTCGTGGACCTTGATCTCCGAGGCCGCGTCGATCCGTGCGCGCAGCAGATCCGACCCCGCGCGGTCGGAGAACACCCCGATCTGCGAGAAGTCCTCCGCCGTGAGGCGCACGGCGACGTAGGACAGGGCGCCCAGGACCAGCTTGCCCAGGAGCGGGAGCCGAGGACCCAGCACGAGCCAGACCGCCCCCAACGCATAGCCCGCCAGCGAGGTCCGCGAGCCCGTGAGCCACAGCGGACCCGCGAAGGCGCAGAGCACGAGCACCTTCAGGGGAAGTCGTCGCACGAGCGCGACACACAGGAGCCCCACCACGGCGTAGGTCAGGCCGGCGAAGTTCTTGTCGCCGATCAGCCCTGTGAGGTATCCGCCGTAGCTGTCCTGGACCACCCCGGCATAGAACAGCGGCACGTTGACCACGCACACCAGGGCGACGCCGGCCACGGCCGACCGCAGGTCGATCCGGCCCGACGCCAGGACGAACACCAGGATCGTCACCGCCACGAGGCGCAGCAGGCGCAGCCGCCAGTCCGCGGACCCGTCCTCGGGCGGGTCCAGGAACGACACGGCGGCGACGTAGAACAGCGCCGCTCCGGCCAGGGGCACGAGCATCTGGTACCTGCCCAGGTCGTGCGCGGGCGTCCGGAACAGGGCCAGCAGCACGGCACAGCCCAGGAACAGCTCGCTCGCGTGGCCGCCGAGGATCGGTCCGACATCGGTGAACATGAGGGCGAACAGCACGACCTCGGGAAGCTTGAGCGTCCCGATCCACCCTGCGAGCCGGCGTGCCTCGTGGGTGACCGCACCCCGGTCGGGACCGGGGTCCGCGACGCGCCGCGCGGCTGGTCCGCGTGCCGAGGTCATGCGCCGGCCCCCGTTCTCGCGTAGACCGCGGCGATCGCCGCGGTCATCCGTGCCACCGATCCTCCCACGGACCCGGTGGGGGGGCGCTGGGGCAGGTCGAGCCCCTGGCGCACGATCGCCCCGGCCACGGCGGCCGTGTCCACGGCGTCGACGAGACACTGCGGCGGCAGGATCTCGGGGTTGCCCCCGACCGGCGTCGCGACGACGCCCAGACCGGCCGCGCAGGCGTCGAGCACCGTGTACGACAGGTTCTCCCAGCGCGACAGCTGGACGACGACGTCGTGCTCGGCGAGGGCGGTCCGGGCGTCGACCGTGCCGCCAAAGGTGACCGCCCCGGCGAGGCCCTCACGTCGGACCTGGCTCTCGAGCTCCGCGCGCAGCACGCCGTCTCCCGCGATCGTCAGCGTCGCCTCGGGGTGCTCGCCGTGCACCTGGGAGAACGCCGTGATGACGGCGTCGATCCGCTTCTCGGGGGACAGCCGCGACAGCGAGAGCACGCGGAGGCCGGGACGGGGATCGGGATGGTCCCCGGGCTCGATGCCGTGGCGGACCACCGTGATCGGTGCCCCGTCACCCCACTGCGCGAGCACCTGCTCGCGGGTCGACGCGCTCACGGCGATGACCTGGTCGGTGCGGGCCAGACGCAGCCGGTGCGCGGCGGCCATCATGCGCGCCCGCGCCCGTCCTGCGTTGTAGAGGCCGGGCACCCCGGCGATCCCGTGCTCCGTGCTCACCCGGGCGAGGCGCCGGCCGTCGGGCCTCCGGGTCCCGACCGTCGCGGCGAGGACCACGAGGTCCGCAAAGGCGAGGTGGCTGTGCACGAGGTCGGGGCGCAGTCGCGCCACGGCACGGCGGACGGCGCCCACGGCGCGGGCCATGCCGTCGGCCGCGCCCACGGGCCCGACCGCGACGGCGTGGCCCCGGCGACGGAGCTCCTCGGCGAGAGGTCCCTCGGGGCAGAGGACCGCCAGGCGCCAGCCGGGCACTCCCGCATCGGCGACGTCGAGGACGTGCCGGGCGACCCCGCCGACCTCCGAGGTCGCGGAGACCCACAGCGCGAGCGGCAGGGCCCGCTCGGCCCCGGGGCCGAGCCGACGCCCGCCCGCACGCCTCAGAACCACGACTCCAACCGATCCAACGCCGTGAAGAACCCGGCCCCGCCGTCGACGTGCCCCTGCCAGATCTCCGGGATGAACGGCGCGTGCGGCGCCAGGCGGTCCAGCCGCTGGGCGAGGTCCCGGAAGTCCACCTCGCCGTCGCCCACCTGCACCCCCTCGCCGTCGACGCCGGTCGCGTCCACGATGTGCAGGTGCTCGATGTACGGGCCCATGACGTCGACGTACTCGCTGAAGGGCTGGTGGTGGAAGGTCGCGGCGAGCTTGGAGTGGGACACGTCGAAGGTCAGGCGCCGCCCGTGGGTCTCGCAGAACCAGGCGGTGTCCTCGGGCTCCATGAACAGGTTGTGGTACTGCTGGCCACCCATCAGCCACGGGAAGGGCGGAAGGGTCTGGGCGGTCAGCCGCACCCCGGACTCGTCCAGGCGCTCCAGGCCCCGCTGGACCCTCTCGTACAGCGGGTAGCGCTCGGCGGGTGTCACGTGGCGGTCGGGCAGGAACCCGCCCATCGTGACGATCACGATCGGGTCCTGCTCGGTGGTGAAGTGCTCGCGCAGGCGGCGGGCCATGTCGATGACGCGCTGGACCTCGTGGATCGAGCGCTCCCAGATCGCGTCGTCCGGGCTCGCGAGGTCGATGAGGAAGTCCCCGGGGTACAGGTCCGGGGCGTGGACGGTGTGGAACTGCGGCAGGCGCACCCCCGGCGCGAAGATCGCGGCGGGGTCCACGTCCATGTCCCGGGCGCTCTGGTGGAACTCCAGGAAGTCGGGCTCGGAGACCTCCAGCAGCGGGGCCACGTCGTGGAATCGCACCGGCAGCCCCCAGGGCCGGCGGAAGCGGTACGTGCGGCGCTCGCGGGCGGCACCGGTGACGTCCCCGGGGTAGAAGAAGTCCCCGGCGGGCACGTCGCGGTGCAGGGTCACGCCCAGCAGGGCGTCGCGGCGGTCCGGCTGCAGGCCGCGGCCGGGGCTGCGCACCTCCACGTCCTCGGCGGTGACGCGGTGCCCGGAGGGCAGGTCGCGCGTGGCCACGAGCGAGGTCGCGAGGTTCACGCGGTTCATGAGCTCACCGGTGGAGACCACGCGGGGGCTTGCCGAGCCCAGCGCCTCCTCGACGTCGCGGATCCGCCGCACCATCTCGCGCAGCTCCTCGGGCAGCAGGGAGACCTTGTGGTCGTTGCCCTCCAGGGTGCGGTCCACCGTCACGTGCTTCTCGATGATCGCGGCCCCGCGCGCGACGGCGGCCACGGGCACGTGGCCGCCGCGCTCGTGGCCGGAGTAGCCCACGGGGCAGTCGCCCAGCTCGGCCAGGCGGTCCATGTAGCGCAGGTTCACGTCCTTGAAGGGCGCGGGGTAGGTGGACTGCGTCTGCAGCAGCGCGAAGGCCGCCCCGTGCTCGCGCAGCACCTCGACGGCGCCGGTGATCTCGGCCTCGGTGCTCATTCCGGTCGAGACGATCATGGGCCTGCCGAGGTCCGCGACGTGGGCCAGCAGGTCGTGATGGGTGAGGTCCGCTGAGGCGATCTTGTACGCCGGGATCCCGTAGCGGTGCAGGGCATCGGCCGAGGGCACGTCCCACGGCGTGCACAGCACGTCGATGTCCCGGGCGGCGCAGTGGTCGAACACGCGGTACATGTCCTCGACGGACAGGGAGTACTTGGCCAGCAGGTTCATCGTGTACTGGGGGCCGAGGTCCTCCCCCGCGCCTCCGGCGCCGCCCTTGCGGTACAGGGCCGCGAGGTCGCGGAGCTGGAACTTCACGGCATCGGCCCCGGCGTCGGCGCTGAGATCCACGAGGCGACGGGCCAGCTCCACGTCGCCCTGGTGGTTGTTGCCGATCTCGGCGATCACGAGCGCCGGGTGCTCGGCGCCCACGGCGTGGCGGCCGATCCGGAGGGTGCGCGGGGCCGGGGCGGCGACCGCCACGACGCGTCCGCGGGCGTCGAGCACCGGGACCCGGTCGACGCCGGGCCGCAGGAGCGCGGCGATCCGCGCGACGGGGACACCCTCGGCGGCGGTCACGGGCCGGGAATTCGCGGCGTCGTGGCACGGTGCCTGCAGGTCCGGGGTGGCCTGCTCCGTGAGCCAGCGTCGCACGTCCCCGTCGGTGAGGGACCCGGTGAGCACGCCGTGCGGGTCCACGAGGAACACCACCCGGGACTGGTTGGCGCTGATGCGCCGCAGCGCCTCGAGGACGCTGAAGTCCTCGGCGACGAGGTAGGGGGCGGTCTGGCGGTCGATGATCATGTCAGGCTCCAGCCGAGCCGGACCAGCATGGCCTCGGCCGCGGCGACGTCGGCGGGGGTGTCGATGTCGATGCCCTCGGTCTCGTCGAGCACGAACAGCTCGGTGTGCCCACCGATGCGGTTGGCGTGCGCGCGATAGATCGCGGGGGCGGTGACGTACAGGCTGCCGTTCTCGAAGTAGTGCAGCTGCTGGGCGGTGAGCTCCTGGCGGCGGGGCCGGTGCGCAGGGTCGTAGTCCGCGGTGGCGGGGGCGCCGGGGGCGCTCGGCAGGTGCCAGAAGAACGGGGTCGAGGGGATCACGCCCACGAGGCTGTCGGCGCCGGTCTCCCGGAACCGTGCGAGGGCCCGGCCGATGGTGTCGGGGCGGCGCACCGGGCTCGTGGCCTGCAGCAGCAGCACGGCGTCCAGCGTCGCGCCCTCGGCCTCGACGACATCCATCGCGTGCAGCACGACGGGCTCGGTCGGGGTGGTGTCCTGGGCCAGCTCCGCGGGGCGCTCGATCACCCGGGCACCGGCGGCGCGGGCGACCTCGGCGATCTCCGCGTCCTCGGTCGAGACGGCGACGATCAGGTCCCCGTCGTCGGCGGCGCGCGCCTGGGCGACGGTCCAGGTGAGCAGGGGGCGCCCGCCCAGCGGCAGCAGGTTCTTGCGCGGCACGCCCTGGGAGCCGCCGCGGGCGGGGATCACGGCCAGGGCGGTCATCGGCGAGCCTCCAGGACCCGGGCGATCGACGCGGCGGGTTCGGCATCGGGGCGGCGCGGCGCGGGGGTGGGCTCGCACCCGCCGTAGCGGCGCATGCCGTAGCGGTCCCAGAGCTCGTGCACCCAGCCGGGGGCGTGGGGACCGTACGCCCACGCCGGCAGCCCGCGGGCGGCGGCCTCGAGGATCCCCGTGGAGAACACGGCGGCGACGGGCGCGTCGAGCTGCGCGAGCGGCACGTCGTCGGTCGCGAACTCGATGCCGCGGCGGCGCATCACGGCGTGGATCGCACGGGAGACGAGGTCGGTCTCGGCGGGGTGGGGGCGGTACAGGACGCCGTGCTCGCGGCAGAACCGCATGGCGGCGCCCACGGTGACGCGCCGCGACAGCTCCGCGCCGTGGATCTGCCCCAGGAACACCGGGCGCGCGCCGGGGTCGGCCGTGCTTGCCCGGTCGTCGGGATCGGTCGCTGGTGACCGGCGCGCCGCGCTCCCGGACGCGGAGCCCCTCGTGCCGGCGTCGTGCCCGGCCTGCCAGAGCAGCTGGGAGCCCACGTCGGCGACGCCCACGTCGCGGCGCCCGGCGCTCCAGAAGCGGCCGTCGGCCTCGCTCCATGCCAGCAGGATCGCGTCGCGGGGCAGCGGCGGGGTGAACGGGGTGAGCACGCCGTGCTGGACCACGTACTGCGGGATCGAGCGGGCGCGTGCCAGGCGGTGGACCCGCTCCCCGGTGTCGAGGTGCTGGCCGATGCTGACGATCGCGTCGACGGTGTCGGGGCCGATCACGGCGCCGAGGTCGCTGACGATGCGGTGCTCCCAGCCGGGCCCATCGGCCTCGGGGACGAGGAGACCCTCCGGGGCGAGCACCTGCACCGGGCCGGTCAGGTACGGCAGCGGCGTCAGCAGGCTCGCGCGGACCGTGGGGGTCGCGGCGTCGAGGACGATGAGCACCCGCCCGCCCTCGTGTCCGTCGCTCGCCGGGACCGCTGCCCGCGTCGAGAGCGTCCAGGCGGGTACGGGCTCCGCGACGTTCCCGTCACCGGCGCCGGGACGCACGCGCGCGCGGACGTCGGCGGCGGCGTGCCCGAGCGCGTGGCGGGCGCGCCGGCCGGGGCGGCGGCCCGCCTGCCACAGCCGCCACAGCTCGAGATCCTCGGGATGGTTCAGTCCCACGACGCCTCCAGGGTCCTCATGCGGTGGTCGAACGTGTGCTCGGCGAGCGTGCGGGAGCGTCCCGCGGCGCGCAGGCCATCGGCCCACGCGGTGTCGGTCAGGGCGCGGCGGCACAGCGCGGTGAGCTCGTCGACGTCGTGCCACACGGCCACCTCGGTGCCCAGGTCGTAGAACTCCGCGACGTCGTCGCGGTCCACGAGCTGCACCCCGGCCATGCCGGGGATCTCGAAGGTGCGCATCGAGGCATCGGTCTGGGTGCCGTGGATGTTGACGGCCGCAGCGGCCTGCCCCGCGATCCGGTAGGACTCGGCCAGGCTCACGTCCCGGGATCCCGCCACCGGCGGCCGGCGCCACGACCAGGTGCGCAGGCGGTCGATGGGGTGGGGGGAGAAGTCGCGGCCCCAGGCGTGGACCGGCAGCCCACGGGCCGCGAGCTCGGTGAGCACCTGCACGCGGTGCGGATACCCGGCGCCCACGAAGGCGACCAGCCCGCTGCGGCGCAGGTCCACCGGCGTGCGATGGGGGTCGAAGGCCAGCGGGAGATGCATCGCCCGCACCCCGTGCTCGGAGGACAGCAGGGCCGCCTCGCTGCGGGAGTACGTCGCGACGAGGTCGATGCCCCGCAGGATCTCCGGGGTGTGCTCGTGGCGGTGGAGGTCGTCGTAGAGCCACAGCGCGACCGGACGGTCCGAGACGGCGTCCCAGAACCGTTCGTCGAGGGCATCGCCCTTGATCACGAGCACGCGGTCCGGACGCTCGCGGGCCAGGGCGGCGAGCACCCTGTCCGTGAGGCGGGTGCGCTCGGCGTCGCGCGGCGCGGCACCGCGGCGCAGGGCCGCGGGCAGCTGCTCGGGCAGCTCGACCGTGGCCTTGAGCCGCAGCTTCTGGGCGAGGGTGTCGTAGGCGTCGTAGCGCAGGGTCACGACGTCGTGCCCCTGGCGGCCCAGCGCCTCGCCGATGCTGCGCCCGTAGTCGTGGAACGCGGGCGTGACCAGCAGCGTGCGGGGGCGCACGGCGGTCATCGCAGCTCTCCCGTCCGCACGGGCCGATGGATCGCGGTGAGCTCCTCGCGGGCCACCGCGAGCGGGGCGACATCGCGACCGGCCACGCGGCGCCCCGTGTTCCACACGAGGTTGACGGCGCTCGCGGCGGTCAGGGCGGTCACCAGCGCGCGCCGGTTGCCGTGCTTGGCGGCGTAGCGCAGGCGCGCCGCCACCAGGCGCCGGCGCCGCACGGCCTCCCCCGCGGAGGAGCCTCCGCCGAGGTGGACCACGCTGAGGTCGGCGTCCAGCAGCACCGGGACCCCGCGCTCGCGCAGGCGCAGGGCCAGGTCCACCTCCTCGGCGTACATGACGAAGCCCTCGTCGAAGCCGCCGGCTGCGAGCACCTCGGCGACGGGCAGCAGCAGCACGGCACCGCTGACCCAGTCCACGGGGACCAGGCCGTGGGCGCGCTCGGCGGCGAGGTCGTGGCCGACGGCGCGGTGCAGGCGGTCGTGGCCGCGCAGGCCCGCGAGCGGCACCAGCCACTCGGTGGTCTGCTGGGCGACGGTGGGGAACAGGCGCGCGGAGTACCCGGAGCGGCCCTCCGGGGAGGCGTTGCGGCAGCCGACGACCGCGGGCTGCCAGGGGGCCGCGTGGGCGACCAGCTCGGCGGCGAGGCCGGGGGGCGTGCGGAGGTCGGAGTTCAGCACGAGGGCCAGCGGCAGGCCCAGCTCGAGGAGCCCGGTGTTCACGGCGGCGCCGAAGCCGCCGTTGACGGGGCGCCGCAGCAGGTCGATGCCCGCGGGCAGGTCCGCCGGGTCCACGGGGATCGGGGAGGCGTCGTCGACGAGGAGGATCCGCTCGGGCCGTGACTCCTCGGCCGTGCCCTCGCCGACGAGGTCCGCCAGGAGGTCGAGCACGGGCGCGATCGGTCCGTGGACCGGGATGATCGCTCCGAGACCGTCGATCATCGGCCCTGGCCCTCCTGGGGGGACGGGTCCTCGACGCGGCGCATGCGGCGGCCGCCGCGTGCGGCCGGTGCGACCGCGGCCCGCGCGACGTCCGGAGCCGGAGCCGGATCGCCGGTGTGGGTGTGGGCGGGGGCGGACTGCTCGGGGAGCACCGACTGCGGCGTCTCGGCGCGCACGACGTCGTCGGCCACCTCGACCTCGGCCTCGGGCCCGGTGACCTGCCCCTTGGCGTAGCCGTAGGCGTACTTGCGCGAGCCGTAGCCCTGGGCCGAGTAGCCGTATTCCGCGTCGCCGTAGGCCATGCGGGTCAGGCGGCCCTGGGGGGCGCGGTTCATCACGACGCCGAACACCTTGCCGCCCACCCCGCGGATCGCCTCGACGGCGCGGGTGGCGCCCTCGGAGCGGGTGCGCCCGGGGACGGCCACGAGGATCGCGCCGTCGGTGTGGCGGGCCAGCAGCTGGGCGTCGGTGACGGCCAGGACGGGCGGCGCGTCGATGATGACGAAGTACTCCTCGCTGAGCGCCGCCACGAGCTCGTGCATGCGGCGCGAGCCCAGGAGCTCGGAGGGGTTGGGCGGGATCTCCCCCGCCGGGAGGATCCGCACCCGGGAGGCGGGGTCCTCGATGATCACGTCGGCGAGGTCGACGCCGCCGGCCAGCAGCTGGGACAGTCCCACCGAGCCGTCGATCCCGAACTGGCGGGCCTCGACGGGCCGCCGGAGGTCCGCGTCGATGAGGAGGGTGCGCTGACCGGCGCGCGACATGACGCGGGCCAGGTTCGCGGCGACGGTGGACTTGCCCTCGCCGGGGGCCGTCGAGGTGACGACGATCGACCGCGGCGGCTCGTCCACGTCGACGTAGCGCAGGTTGGTGCGGATCTTGCGCAGGGCCTCACGGGCGTGGAAGCTGCGGGGCTCGGGCAGGGGGCCCTTCTTGGGCCGCGCGAAGTCCTTGGCGTCGGGCAGCACGCCCAGCGAGGGGACGGCCAGGGCGGTGCGGATGTCGTCGGCCGTGCGGATCCGCGAGTCGTTGCGGTTGCGCAGCCACGCCAGGCCGAGGGCGATGACCAGGCCCACGGCCGCCCCGGCGGCGCCGTAGCGCGTGCGGTCCGGGCCGATGGGGGCGCCGGGCTGCTGGGCCACCTGGTAGGCCCGCAGCTGGGAGCCGGAGCCGGGCTCGAGGCTGTCGGCCTCTGCGGCGACCGCCTCGATGGAGGCGTTGGCGATGTCGCTGGCCTCCTGGGCGGTGCCGGCGGTCGCGGTGACGGTGATGATCGGGGCGTTGGGGTCCAGCGTGGCCGTGAGCGAGCCCGCGACGGCGTCCGGATTGGCGCCGGTGCCCAGCCGGTCCACGATCGCCTGGCCGACGGTGCGGGTCTGGAACAGCGGCAGGTAGAACTGGGCCTTGGAGTACTCGCCCTGGGTCCCCGTGGCCGGGTCCGTGTTGGTGCCGGCGGCTCCGCTGACGAAGCCGAGCGCGGAGGCCTGGTAGACCTCCGCCTTGGTGTACGAGTAGCCGAAGCCGGCGGCGGCGCCGATCACCGTCACGACGATCAGCAGCAGCGCGTTGCGCAGCAGCAGGCGGAGGAAGTCTTCGATCGTCACGGGGGCCCGTTCGTCCGGCAGTGTCAAGGTCCCGGCCATGGTAGGGCGATCCGGACGCCCGCCGACACCGGATCAGCGCAGGTGAGAGCGAGCGGACACGCCCGGCGGCGCGCGCCCGGGCTCGGATGCGCGCCGCCGCGACGGCTCCGGTGGATCAGCGCGGGATGTTTCGCACGTTCGTCGCGGCCATGTCGACCATCTTGCCCACGCCGCCGCCGAGCACGATCTTGCTGGCCGAGGTCGCGAACCCGCGGATCTGCTGGGCCGTGATCTTCGGGGGCATCGACAGGGCGTCGGGGTCGGTCACGACGTCGATGAGCACCGGGCCGCGCAGCGCCAGGGCATCGCCCAGCTGCTTCTTGAGCTTCTTGGGATCGGTGATGCGGACCGTCGGGATGCCCACGCCCTCGGCGATCGCGGAGAAGTTCACCGCGGCGTGGTCGGTCTCGTAGTCCGGGATGCCCTCGACGAGCATCTCGAGCTTGACCATGCCCAGGCTCGAGTTGTTGAAGACGACGATCTTGGTGCCCAGGTCGTGCAGCTTCACGGTGAGCAGCTCGCCCAGCAGCATGCCCAGGCCCCCGTCGCCGGACATCGAGATCACCTGGCGGCCCGGGAAGGCCGCGGCGGCGCCGATCGCCTGCGGGAGGGCGTTGGCCATCGTGCCGTGGTGGAAGGAGCCGAACACGCGGCGCTTGCCGTTGGGGGTGATGTACCGGGCGCCCCACACGTTGCACATGCCGGTGTCCACGGTGAACACGGCGTCGTCGTCGGCCAGCTCGTCGAGGGTCGAGGCCACGAACTCCGGGTGGATCGGCCGCATCTTCTCGACGTTCTTGGTGTATGCCGCGATGACGCCGGTCAGCGCCTTGTGGTGCTTGCGCAGCATGGCGTCGAGGTAGCGACGGCTGGTCTTCTCGCGGATCTTGGGCAGCACCGCATCGAGCGTCAGGCCCACGTCGCCGTGGATCGCGAGGTCCAGCGGGACGCGACGGCCCAGGATCGCGGCGTCGCGGTCGATCTGGACCACCTTGATGCCCTCGTTCGCGGGCAGGAACTCGCTGTAGGGGAAGTCGGTGCCCAGGAGGATCACGAGGTCCGCCTCGTGCATCGCCTCGTAGCAGGCGCCGTAGCCCAGCAGCCCGCTCATGCCCACGTCGAAGGGGTTGTCGTACTCGATCCATTCCTTGCCGCCGAAGGCATGGCCCACGGGGGCCTTGACGGCCTCGGCCAGGGCCAGCGTCTGCTCTCGGGCGTCTCGCACCCCGGCGCCGGCGAACAGCATGACCTTGTCGGCCTGGTCGATCAGGCGGGAGAGCTCGTCGACGGGCTTGGCCGCGGGCAGGACACGTCCGAGGTCGTAGGCGAGGTCCTTGGTCAGCGGCCCGGAGACCTCCTGATCGGCGATGTCACCGGGAAGGACCAGCACGGACACGCCCGGCGTCGCGATGGCGGTCTGGGTGGCGATGTGCAGCAGCGTCGCGCCGTGCTCGCCGGAGTTGACGACCTCGCAGAACGCGGAGGCCTCCTGGAACAGGAACTCCGGGTGCGTCTCCTGGAAGAAGCCCGTGCCGATCTTCGCGCTGGGGATGTGCGAGGCGATCGCGAGCACGGGGGCGCCGTCACGGTGGGCGTCGTACAGGCCCTGGATGAGGTGGGTGTTGCCCGGGCCGCACGAGCCGGCGCAGACGGCGAGCTTTCCGGTCAGGCGGGCCTCGGCACCGGCGGCGAAGGCGGCCGCCTCCTCGTTGCGCACGTGCACCCACTCGATGCCCTTGGTGGTGCGGACGGCGTCGACGACGGGGTTCAGCGAATCCCCGACGAGCCCGTAGATGCGCTCGACGCCCATGTCGCGGAGCTGGGTGACGAGGAGCTGTGCCAAGGTGGTGCGTGCCATGGTGATGCCTTCCGGTAGCGGTCGGACGGCGCCGGGGAACAGCGCCCGATCTCTCCAGGCTAGACCCACGGGCGCCGAAGGCCCGCAACCGTGTGGCGGGCACCGCGCGCACGGCGCCCTCGGAGCGGTCAGCTCTGCGGCCCCGGCCCTCGGGAACACAGCGCCCGCAGCCTCGACCGGACGACCCGCGCCACGATCGGCACCCGCTCACGGGGCGAGAGGTCTCCCCAGGCATCGCGGAGCCCCCTCGGACGAGGCGTCGCGCCACGGGCCACGAGATCGCGCGTGATGAGGTGGCGGCGCATCCCCTGGACGCCCGCGATGGGCAGCACGGACACGGGATGCTCCACCAGGTACCGGGTCACGTGCAGGCCGAGGTCGATGTCGGGACGACCTGCACGGCGACCTGACGTCGTGAGGTGGCACATCCACAGCCACCGGGCGATGTCACGGCGCATGGACGCCGGGGCTTCCGGCCAGAGGTGCTCGACGAGGTGCACCTGCACGGCCCGGTGCGCGCGGTCCGTCTGCGGTCTCTCCGTGCGGGTCCACTGCCCCGGGTGCTGGCGATACAGGTAGTGGATCCCGGTCAGATTCGCGAAGCGATGGCCGGCGAGCAGCGCGTCCGCCCAGAGGTGGTAGTCCTCTGCGCCGTGGAGCGATGCCCGATAGCCGATCGTGCGGATCACATCGGTGCGCGCGACGGTCCCACCGTGTGCCAGGCAAGGAGCCACCAGCAGTCCCACAGCGATCCGGTCATGATCTGCAGGATTGACGATCGGCTCGCCGATGGGCCGGCCCTCGACGTCCACCGGCTGGGAGCCGCAGGACATCACATCCACCGTCGGCTCGGCGACCAGGTGCGCGACCGAGGCGTCGAGCCAGGCGGGAAGCGCTTCGTCATCGGCATCGACCCGAGCGACGAAGGGAGTGACGACCTGACCTATCGCGGCCTGCAAGGCCGCTGTGACCCCCTGGCGCGGATCGAGCCGGATCACGGACATCCGTGGATCCCGGACCTCGTCGAGGATGGTCGGCGTCGCATCGGTGGATCCGTCGTCGACGACGAGGAGACGGACGTGCTGGTACGTCTGCGCCAGCACGGATCCGACGGCCCGGCGCACGAAGCGCTCTCCGTTGTGGACGGGAAGGACGACGGTGACGCCCTGCCCGTCGGGCCGTCGAGCCATGGTTTGCATCGTCACCGCCTTGAGGGACCGAGGACCACGACGATAGCGCGGGTGGGCCGGGTCCCTCCGCACCCGTCGCCGGCCCCGCACCGCGTCCCGGGCCCGTGTGCTCGCTATGCTCGACCCCGCCCGTCCACGGGTCTCCCGTTCCCACCTCATCAGGAGCACGTCCATGCGTCGCCTCGTCCTCTCCCCCCACATGGACGACGAGTCCATGGGTTGCGGCGGGCTGCTCGCCAAGCATCCCGACGAGTGCACGGTCGCCGTCGCGGCGGACTCCGGGGACGTGCGCCGCCGCGAGTTCACGCAGGCCATGGCCGTGCTGGGGGTGACGCGCACCGTGGAGCTGGGGATGGAGGACGGCTACCTCGACCGCAACATCCCGGCTCTGGTCGGTGCCGTCGACGACCTGTGCCGCGAGCACCGTCCCGAGGAGCTGTACCTGCCCTTCCCCTCGCTGCAGCAGGATCACATCGCCGTGTACGAGGCCGGGATGCGGGCCGCCAGGCTGTCGATGACCCCCGGGCACTGGTCCGCTCCCCAGGTGTTCGTCTACGACGTGGCCGTGTACGACGTGAACCTCTACCCCACGGACCTGCGGTGGAACGTGTTCGAACCCCTCAGCCGCGAGCAGGCCGAGCTCAAGGCCGGCGCATGCGAGCAGTACGTCTCGGAGTCGCCCGAGGGCCCGCACCCCATCCGCGCGATCCTGCAGATCGCCGAGGCGGTGGGCAAGACCCGGGGCCTCGAGTTCGCGGAGCAGTACGCGCTGGTGCGGCACGTGCGTCCGTGAGCTCTGGCGGCCGGGTGGTCATCGCCACCGATGATCTCGGGGACATCGGCGGTGTGTCGACCGCCATCATGCACCTCACCACCGGCCTGCGCCGCCGAGGGATCGAGGTGTCCTTCTTCTCGCTGCACCCTCCCCTGCCGGATGCGCGGCCGTCAGGCCGGGTCTTCGAGATCGACCGCGGACTCAGCGCCACCGCGCTCCATCCGCAGGCGGTGGACTTCCCCGGGACATGGGGCCTGCGCCTGCGCGCCAAGACGCTCCTCACCCCCGCGTGGAAGCGGCTGCGCGACCTGCGTCTGCACCGCGAGATGGCCCGATGGGGGGCCTCGGACGTCGTCATCACGATGAAGCCCCGGGTGGGCGAGATCGTCGCGGAGGCTCTGCGACATCGTGAAGCACACGGGCGTCCTCGCCCCCAGCAGCTGCATCAGCTGCATTACGAGTTCGACCATTGGTACCGCCCGTTGTTCGACGTCGCGGTCCGCCGGATCGCCGGGAGCGGCGCTCAGCTCGTGGCGCTCTGGCCCGCGGACGCGGAGCTCTTCGCCGAGCTGTACGGGCATCGGGTCGCGGCGATCCCCAACGCCATCGACCTCGACGCCCTCACCGACGCCCGGGGCACGGAGGAGCCGGAGGACCCGGGCCGGCTCGTGTCGATCTCCCGTCTGAGCCCCGACAAGCGCGTCCACCTCGCCGTCGAGGCCTTCGACCTCGCCCTCGACACCGCCCCGGGGCGGCGGCTGCACATCCACGGCGACGGACCGGACCGTCCGCGCGTCGAGGCCGCGATCGCACGGCTCCGGCACCCGGGGGCCGTCGTGCTGCACGGTGGCCTCGCACCCCACGAGATCCCTGCCGCGCTGGCCGGAGCGGACCTGTCGGTGCTCGTCTCCGAGGCGGAGGGGCTGCCGATGAGCATCCTCGAGGCCTCCGCGCTGGGCGTCCCCACCGTCGCGACCCGGAGCTCGCCGGCCGTCACGGAGATCGTCGGACGCCACGGCTACCTGTGCGCGAACGACGACCCGGCAACGATCGCGGCAACCGTGGTCGATGCCCTCGCGGACCGGGACGGGCGCCAGGAGCGGGCACGATCCGGCCGTGCCTTCGCCCGCGACCTCGACGTGCACGTGGTGGCCGACCGCTGGATCGCGCTGTTCGGACGGCTCCGGACGGAGGCGACCGTCGGCGGTCCCCCTCAGCCGTAGCGACCATCGAGGTACGGGAATTCCCGCCCCCGCGCGTCCCGCACGGTCACCTGGGCCACCCGGCGCGCGATCGCCCCGTGGCGGCGCGCCGTCTCGATCACACGGGCCGCGACACCGTCCCTCCCGTCCCGCCTGGGGGTGGTCGGCGCGCGATCGATCGTCGAGCTCCCCTCGAAGGTCGCGAGGCGCGGGGTGACGGTCAGGACGTCGATCCGGGCCCAGGGTGCCCACCGGATGAAGTCGTCGGCCACCCAGTCGGCGCGCTCCCGGGCGACGAGGTCGACGTAGCGACGGTCGGCAGCCCGCGTCATCGCATACAGGCCGGTGCCCCAGCCCATGCCCGTGAAGTGACCCACCCGGCGCGAGAACGGCGCGGACGCGGGTCCTACGGGCACCGCCAGCAGCGAGACCTGGACCCATGAGCTCGACGGTCCGTGCGCGAGCGGTCCGGGTCCCACCGCGCGCGTCCCCGTCCCGAGCTCCCCGAGCAGCACCAGGTCCAGGCGTCGCACCCGCCGCAGGATCCGGTCCAGGACTCTGTCGAGGTCCGGGGACGGGACCGCATCGTCCTCTGCCACCACGATCACGTCCTGCTCCGGGCCGTCCTGGGCGATGAACTCCTGGAGCACCTGCAGGTGGCTGATGGTGACGCCCACCTCGCCTCCGCGCGGCCGCCTTCCGTAGCGCCTCGCGAACGTCGCCTCGTCGAACTGCGGATGCCCGGCACCGGAGCGGGTGTCGTAGGCATCGAACACGCGGAAGTCCGCGATCTCCGGGCGGGCGGCGAGCGCTGCACGGCGGGCGCTGCCCACGAGCGAGATGACGACCTTGTCGACGACGCGACGGCGAGGGGTCATGCGCCCGGGATCCGCACGAGGACCTGCGCGGCGTACTCCTGCGCCTCCGGCCCGTCGAACGTGAGGTCGTCGTCCGCGGTGAGCTCGTTGACGCTCCGCGTCGGCACGAGGATCTTGCCCCTGTCCTCCCGCGCCCACATGTATTCGAGGTCGAGGTGACCGAGGTCCACGCACTGCTGGCCGGCCACGGCGGCGTCGTGGGCCAGGACGGTCGCCGTCGGCCCCAGGGAGCACAGGATCAGGCGGTCCGTGCCGTGCTCGAGCATGGCGTCACGGATCTGCTCGTACCAGGAGAAGGCGTCCTGCGCCGGGCAGACGATCCGCGCGATGCTGCGCGCTCCGTCGAACAGGTCGTTGCCCACCCCGGACCGGGTGAACTCCCCCTCGACGAAGAGGATGTCGCGGTCGCGCCACAGCTCCTGCAGGCGGATGAAGCGACGCCGCGCGCGGTGCACGTCGCGGTGCGGGCTGTAGACGCGAGTCAGGCTCGCGTCGACGTAGGGACGATCGGTGGGGACGTACGCGAGCATGGACGTCCCGTCGCGTCGCACGAGATCACCCCAGAAGAACCGTTCGGAGTCCACGAGGTCGGTGTTGTCCACGAGGGCTCCGGGGAGGCCGATGAGCAGGTCGTCCCGACTGTCGGCCAGCACCTGTCGCAGGCGGCGCGTGAGCTCCGGTTCGATGCTCTGGAAGCGCGGGCCGTCGATCCCCATGACGATGCTCAGCTCGCCGTCCCCGTAGCGCGCGAGGCTGCGCGGGGAGGCGAGCAGCAGCTCGATGGACTCGTCGATGCCGCGGATCCGCAGCCCCGCCCGATACAGCGGGTTCATCGGGCTGCGCACGGCCCGCGGGTGGTACGCGAGGTTCTTGACGGTGCGCCAGCGTGGTCCCACCAGGCGCTTGGCGAGCTCGCGCGCCCGTGTCCGCAGGGGTGCACCCATCTCCGGTCCTGTCCGTCTCGTCGGTCTCGGTGGGCGCCTGGGACGCCGTGTGGCACCCGGGTCCCGCTGGGAAGATTGTGCCCCACCCCGACGGGTCGCCCGGGCGGCGGAGAACCTGACCGCCGGAGCCTGCTCGATATGCTGGGCGGCGGATCCGCAGGGCCGGTGCGCCGGTCGGCGGCATCCTCCGGCACCACCCGTCCCACCGCCGCGCCCCCAGGAGTTCCTGCATGCCCGCCCCCACCGCTGCCCGCCCCGGCGGCAGCAGCCACGGCGCCCGCCGCACCCCGACCGTGCCCGCCCGGGCCCAGGGAGTTCGGCGATGAGGGTCGCGATCCATCAGCCGGACCTCCTGCCCTACACCGGGTTCTTCTACAAGATGGCGATCTCCGACGCGTTCATCGTCGCCCGCCACGACCAGTTCAAGAAGTACGGCTACCAGCGCCGCGCCCGGATGCGCGGGACATGGTGCTCGATCCCCCTGGTCGGCAAGCCCGGCGTCACCCCCATCACGACCGTCACCGCGATGCCCGGCTGGCAGAAGGTGCTGGTCGACGGGATCGGCGGCCGGTACCACGGGGCCAAGCACTGGAGCACCCGCGGCCACGAGCTCGTGGGCAGGATCGCGGCGCTCGACGTGCCCGGCGACGCCCTGGACGCGGTGAACCTCGCCCTCATGGAGGTCGTCCGCGACATGCTGGAGATCCGCACACCGCTGCTGTTCACCGAGCCGCCCACCGTGAACGGCCCGCCCCGTCTCATCGAGCAGGTCCTCGCCGTCGGCGGGGGCGTCTACCTCTCCGGCTCCGGCGGCGCCGCGTACCTGGGCGAGGACGCCCCCGCGGACTTCGCCGCGCACGGGATCACGCTCGAATGGTCCCGCCACCAGCACACCACCGGCGACTCGATCGTGACGGCCCTCCTGGACGACGACGATCCGATGGCCACGGTCCTGCGCGAGCTGCCCCCGGGGGCCGAGCCCCACGAGGAGCAGGGAGCGTGACCTCCGCGTCCACCCTCGCGGGCACCGCCGGGCGCCCCCTGCGGATCGGCGTCGCCTTCCACGGCGACCCCGAGCAGCCGGGCTCGTGGTCCGGGACGCCGATGGGGTTCGTCCGCGGTCTGCGCGCACTGGGGCACGACGTCGTGGGGCTCTCGGCTCTCGCATCCCCCGGCGTCGAGCGGCGGTTCCAGCAGGCCCTCGCGCTGCCCCGCCTCCCCGCCGAGCTGCGTCGCAGCCACGGCGACGTGCGGGCCGCCCTGGCCCCGGCCCGCGCCTCGGTGCGCATCTCCCCCGCCTACGGACACCTGGGCTCCGCGCTGATCCGGCGGGCGCTGCGTCGTGTCGGGCACCTCGACCTGGTGGTCCGGATGGGCACGTCCTTCGAGGTGCGGCACCCCCGCGTGGTGACCTTCGAGGACCTCACGGTGCCGCAGGTCATCGAGGCGGGCTGGGAGGACTGGGCGCGCCTGGGCGAACGGGGCCGACGTGCCCGCATCGTCGCCCAGCGTCGCGCCCTCGCGGCGGCGCGCTCCTGCACGACCGCCACACCGTGGACCGCCTCCTCGGTGATCGACGACTTCGGGATCGATGCCGCCAAGGTGGTCCCCATCGGCCTGGGCACCAACCACACGATCCCTCCCGCCGCGCGCGACTGGTCCCGCCCTCGCTTCCTGTTCGTCGGCAAGGACTGGGAGGACAAGAACGGCCCCGTGCTGATCGAGGCCTTCACGCGCCTGCACGCCGAGCTGCCCGCGGCGACGCTGGACCTGGTGGGCCACCATCCCGTGATCGACCGCCCCGGCGTCACCGGCCACGGGTTCCTGCGCCTGGCAGACGCGGCGGCGAGCGCGACCATGACGCGCCTGTTCCAGCAGGCCACGTGCCTGGTGGTGCCCACCTCTTTCGAGTCCGCCGGGATCGTGCACGTCGAGGCCGCCGCGGCGGGCGTCCCCTCGATCGGCTCCACCCTGGGCGGGGCACGGGACATGATCGGCCCCTCGGGGGTCACGGTCACGCCCGGCTCGGTGGACGCGCTGGTCACCGCGATGCGGGCCATGGCCGATCTCGCGACCGCCCGGAGGATGGGCGAGGCCGGCCCCGCCCGGGCTCAGCTGTTCACCTGGGAGAGCGCGGCCGCGCGCCTCCTCCAGGCCGCGAGCCCGGCCCACCGGGATCCCGCACTGTGGGAGGGTCTGTTCCCGGGGCCCGCCCCTCGGCTCGCCTGAGCCGATCGGGCACGCTGGAACCCGCCGATACCCACTGGACCCTGCCGGCTCCGACGTCGGCGGCGCACCCCGCCCCAGCGTCGCCGCTCCCCGATCGGCCCCTGGTGCTACGTGGACCATGTCGGCCCGGGCGGCGTCTCCGCGACCGGCGGCATGGCGGTCCCGCGCCATCCCCGCACGACCTTGGCGACCGTGACCTGCTGTTCCGGGGCCACATCGAATACCTGCACCCGACAGGGATCGACAGCACGGTGCGGCCCGGGGAGGTCGACCTCATGATCGCCGACGCAGGGTTCCCCCTCCGTCCGGCATCTCGGAACCCGAGGCCACCGTCTGCGAAGACCCCGGCCGTCACTGCCTCGCGCTCTTCGTGGGCGGCACTCCGGCGGTCTCGTCCGCCTCCGTGGACCATGAGGACGGCGAACAGCATCCAGCGGATCCTCCACCACGCCGTCATGGGCGAGGAGTACCCGGGCCGGGGGCTCGCCGGGACGCTCACCCGCACGGCCCTCGTCGAGAACCTCACCCCGGGGCGGCGGATCGTGGCTGTGTGCCTCTGCACCATGCGTTGCTCGGGAACGACCCCGAGCTCGACGCGACGAGCAACCCGTAGGGCCACGCAATCTGACCGCGCTGCGATGCGGACGTGCGCGGTCGGCGCGGCCACCCCTGGCCGCGCCAGGCTCCCTCTTCTTCACCGTTTGCCGTGCGCGCCCGTCCAGCGTCCGCATCGGTCGAGCGTCACCTGGGACGACCGCGGGTGATCGCGATGGCGGCCTGGCCGGCGGCTCGCATCAGCAGCTGTGCGTGTTCCTGGGGCACACGCGGATCGGTCCTGGGCATCGTCAGCATCTGCCTCGCTCTTCTCCACACCCGCGAGCGTCTTCGAGTCGAGGCGACCGGAGTCTCCCGATCGTCTGCTCGCCGATGCAACACACCTCTGTGCGCACGGGAAACTCCGAAGGCATCGCGTGTTGCGCCGTCACACAGAAGTGCCAGGGGCGGCGGCGGCACGCGACGCACGACGCGCTCAGCATCGCGTCAAGGTCGGGCTCCGGACGTACGCGTCGTTGGCGTTGCTGGAGTTACCGACGCCCGTCGGGAACGTGAGCCGAATCTCGAGCGTCTGCCCGGCGGCGGTCGGCACCGTGAAGGGGGAGGACGTCACCAGAAGATCGCGCGACAGAATCCCCTGTGAGCCTCCGGTTCGCGTGGTGACGCTCAGCAGCGTCTGCGTGCCGAGAACCGCCGTGACCGTCAGCCCTGCGGGAGCACCCTCCCAGGTCGAGATGTGGAACGAGAAGCAGTACGAGCATCCGACTCCGAGGGCGACGAGGTCATTCCTGCGCGCCACGAGAGCCGTGGGCCTCGAGGGTTCGTTGCCGACCCCGAACCAGGGTCCGGAGACGGCCCCGGTCAAGGGATCGGAGTCGCGGAAACCGGGGATCCTGCTCGTCTGCGCCGAGGGGTGATCAAGAGGGAAATCTCCTGACCCGGACTCCATGAACCAGTTGGCCGTCGCACCGACCGCTGTGCGCGACCCGAACGAGACGTCAGGGATCGGCCCAGCGCAGCTGGCGGCATAGGCCGGTGCGGCGATCGTCGCGACCGCCGTCGGCACCGCCCACGCAGCGCCTCTGGCGACCGTTCGTCGGGTGGGTGTGACGTCTGCTCGAGCCACCGTTGATCCTTACCTCACGTGACGACAGTGCGAGAGGGCGTCGTGTCCGCACCCTCTGCATCGACCAGAGAGCATCGTCCCAGGCGCAGTCCGTCCAGGCCCTGCCGCCCAGTTCTTCGTCACCCTCGCGAGTCCGCGGTCGCTCTGCCCCTGTCCACGAGACGGTCCTGGAGGGATCTGTGTGCCCGATCCACACCCGCGCGCGTTGGCGGCCCGACGAGCCTCTCGGGGCGATGGTGGGGCGTGCGCCGCGTCGAGGTCACTCCGCCTCGCTCCGCATCGTGATCCTGCTGTCGCGCCAGGCCCTCCTTCGGCGACGGCCCCGTTGCAGATCGGTACTGTGGCCCGTGATCGACGCGCCGAGCTCCCGCACCCCGGCCTTCCGAATGCCACGACGGTCGTCGACGACCTGCTCGCCGCCTCGGCGGCGATCCTCGACGTGGAGGGCTCTCGCATGCCACGGTCACCGCGATCGCCCGGCGCGCCGGGACCACGAACAGACCGAGACCTTCCACACGGGGTTCATCCGTCCTCGCACGGAGGACCGCACGACGCTCCTGTCCCACCCGCTGGCCTGGAATCCCCCACCAAGATGGAGGTGGCCGTGAACGAGCTCATGGACGTGTTCATCGGCCCGTCCCCCCTGTCCTCGCTGATGGCGTGCCTCGGGGACATCGAGGAGCGCCAGATCGAGGGATCGATGCACCTCGCCCGCATGGTCCTCGGGGCGCCACCATCCGAGGACCCCACCCCGACAGGAAGGACCGAGCCATGAGGACCCCGATCCCCGACTACCTGACCGAGGTTCTCGAGGACCTCCGCCACCAGGACGGCGGTGCACCCGCGGACTACATCCCCGAGCTCTCCGCCGCGGACCCCGAGCGCTTCGCGCTGGCGCTGACCACCACCCTGGGTCAGACGTTCTCCGCCGGGGACGACGACGTCGAGTTCTCGATCCAGTCGATCTCCAAGCCCTTCGCGTACGCCGCCGCGATCATCGACCGGGGGCTGGACCGGGTGCTCGGATCCGTGGGCGTCGAGCCCTCCGGCGAGGCATTCAACGAGCTGTCGCTGGAGGGCGAGTCCCATCGGCCCAAGAACCCCATGATCAACGCGGGCGCCATCACGGTCCACGCCCTGCTCGTGGGGCCCGAGGCCACGCAGGAGCAGCGGGTGGACCGCATCCTCACCTTCTTCTCCCACCTCGCCGGGCGCCGGCTGCGGATCGACGAGGACGTGTTCACCTCCGAGCTCGAGCACGCCCACCGCAATCTCGCGATCGCCCACATGCTCGCCTCCTACGACGTGCTGGACGGGGAGGTGGACCCCGTCGTCGAGGGCTACACGAAGCAGTGCTCGATCCTGGTGACGGTGCGGGACCTCTCGGCGATGTCCGCGACGCTGGCCACCGGCGGGATCCAGCCCGTGACCGGCGAGCGCCTGATGGAGCCCGACACGGCGCGGCAGGTGATGGCCGTGATGGCCGCCGCCGGGATGTACGACGCGGCGGGTGACTGGCTCACCCGCGTGGGGATCCCCGCCAAGAGCGGCGTGGCCGGCGGCATGGTGGGGGTGCTCCCGGACCAGGTGGGGATCGGCGCCTTCTCCCCGCGTCTCAGCGCCCAGGGCAACAGCGTCCGCGGAGGCCTCGCCTTCGAGCGCATGTCCGCGGACATGGGCATGCACCTGTTCGCCTCGGACCGCGCGCGCGTCGACGCCGTCGAGGTGCGCGAGGAGGAGGGCACCGTGACGTTCCTGCTGCAGGGGATCGTGCAGTTCACGGCGGCCTCGGAGCTGCTGGACCTCATGGAGCAGGTCGACGACGAGGCGTCCGTGGTGCTCGACGCCTCCCGCGTGCACGCCTTCTCCGACGTGGGACGGCGCATGACCCTCGAGGGCGTGCGCCGCCTGCGCCTGGACGGGCACGAGGTGACGGTCTCGGACCCTTCGGATGCCCTGCCCGATGCCGGACCGGACGCCGAGGAGATCCCCGCGCAGGTGTGAGGACTCCCCGTCAGCAGCGGGCCAGGGTGAGCGCGTGGACGTCGGCGCCCGTGCGTCGTCGACGGTGGGCGCGGCCCGGGGAATCGGACCCGGCGCCTCAGGAATCGGGCAGTGAGCGCACGCGCCGCGCCGGGACCCCGACGTACACGCCGTCGGGTGCGCAGTCCGCGGTGACCACGGCGCCGGCGCCGATCACACAGCCGGCGCCGATCCGGACCCCGGGCAGCACGACCGCACCCGCGCCGATCCAGGTGCCGTCCCCCACCTCGATGCCCCGGTGCACAGGCTCTCCGGCACGACGGTCGTGGTCCCCGATCTCGTGGGTGCTGGTCAGGAGCATCGCACGCGGCCCCAGGTAGACATTGCGCCCCAGCCGGATCGCGCCGCTGTCGAGGAACACCTGCGCATTGAGGAAGCACCCGGGGCCAGCCGTGACGGCTGCCGGGTCCGAGAACGCGACGCCCGCGCAGACGAACGGCCGGTCCATCCCGGTCAGGCCGAGGCGGCGCAGCAGGGCGCCGCGTCGCCGGTTGGGGACCAGCGTCGACGCCGCCAGGGCCCACGCGGTCCGCCGGGCGAGGGCCGCTCCCGGAAGGCCGCTCATCGGGTCACGACCGGGGCGAGCCGGGGCGGTGCGCACGGTGCCGGACCGAGGGGCACCGGGTCGAGCGGGGCCGCGCGGTGCCCGGGTGCCGTGGTCGTGAGCACGGTCCGGCGCCGTGGGGCCGAGCGGAAGGATGCCATCGTGGTGCCTCTCGGGGACATGGCCAGGACGGATCCCGGAACAGGGCGACTGGCCCCACCGTAGACGCCGGTCGCGACCGTGCGCACGGAACCGCGCGGACGGATCGTGCCGCCCGTCGGACGGTCTCAGGCGAGGTCGACGCCGACGACGACGGGCGTGGTCGGCGCGCGCGAGCCGCCGTCGGGCTCGACGGTGATCGCCACCTGGGAGGCCTCCACGGCCGAGCCGCTCAGCACCGTCACGCTGCGGGAGCCGGTGGCGCCGGTCAGCGGGCCCGCGCTGACCGGGGCGCCCTGGGGATCGATCCACCAGGCCTGGTAGACGTGGCCCGAGGCCACGGGCGGCAGCCCCTCGGCGGTGAGCACCGCGGTTCCCTGGGACGGGGAGAGGACGACGGTGAGGGTTCCGGCATCGCCCTGGGTCTCGAAGGTGCGGGCATCGGGGGCCGCGACGACCGCGCCGATCCGCTCGGTGTCGTCGGGGCCCTCCCAGGGACGCTCGACGACGGCGAACAGGCCCAGGCATGCGGCGAGCGCGAAGATCGCGCCGAGCGCCGCCCAGCGGGCCCGGCCGCCTTGACGGACCGGTGGCGGGCTCGGGCTGGGGTGCGGGGTCGGCCCCAGGCCTGCGGCCGAGCTCGGGCCGTCGGTCGAGGGCGGGTCGGGGCTCGGGCTCGGGGAGCCCACCTCGTCGCGCGTCGCCTCGTCGGGCACCGCCTCGTCGCGCGGCACCTGCGGCAGCTCACGGATCCGGGCGAGCACGTCGGTGCGCACGTGGGACCGCACCTGCAGCCCCTCGGGGACGAGCTCCGCAAGGGTCTCCAGGTAGTCGCCCACGAGCGCCTGGCAGTCGGGGCAGGTGGGGAGGTGCTCGGCGAACGCCGCGTCCTGCTCGGGGGTCAGCGCCCCCACGGCATACAGCTCCGCGAGGGAGTGCAGCTCCTGCTGATCGTCATCGTCCATGTCCTCTCACCTCCTCCGCCATCGTCGCTCTCATCTGCCGCAGCCCGTCCCTGATCCTCGCCTTCGCGGTGCCCAGCGGGATCCCGAGCTGCTCGGCCACCTCCCGCTGCGAGAGGCCGTCCAGGAAGGCGAGCCGCACGGCCGTCCGCTGGACCTCGCTGAGCCCGCGCATCGCGTGCCGGGCACGCTGCCCGACGAGCCGATCCGTCGCGTCCTCCGCGGTCGGGTCCGGGCAGGGAGCATCAGCCCGGGCCTCGTACCGGTCGTCCCGAACCGTCTGCGCCTGGACCGCCCGGACGCGGTCCACGCACCGACGGTGCGCGATCGTGAGCACCCATGCCAGGGCGCTCCCCCGTCCCGGGTCGAAGCGCGGGGCCTGCTCCCACACCTCGACCATGACGTCCTGGGTGGCCTCCTCGGCGAGTGCCCGGTTGCGCAGGATCCGCGTGGCCAGGGCCAGCACGCGCCCGGCGACCCGGTCGAACACTGCCGCGAACGCCTCCTGGTCGCCGGTGCCCGCCGTGCACAGCAGGCGTGCCAGCTCCTCCGCGTCGGCCGCGGGAGCCGGCGTTCGCGGGGGCTCGACCATGGACGTCATCCTAGGAGCGGGGAGGCCCGCGACCGTGGTCGCGGGCCTACCGACCAGTAGGGCCCGGCGTGCCGCGTGTTCCCGACACGGCCGCCGTGACGCCCCACCCCGTCACCCCCGACGGGTCTCCTCACGGTGCGATGACCCTCCACCCTCACCGCACCCGGAACTGGATCGAGTGCCAGCCGCTGGCCCCGTCGGGGATCGGGTCGGCGCGCTTCTCGGTCTGCAGCTCCCCCTGCCCGTCCGTGGCCCGCACCGTCACCGTGTGGTTGCCGGCCGTCGCGCCCTCCCAGGTGTAGGACCACTGCCGCCAGCAGTCGTCGTTGACCTCCCCGCCGAGCTCCGCGGGCCGCCAGTCGCCGTCGTCGATGCGCACCTCGACGCCCGCGATGCCCCGCTGCTGCGCCCAGGCGGTGCCTCCCACGCGCACCGTCCCGGCATCCACCGCGGCCAGCGTCTTGGGCACGTCCACCCGGGAGGCGATCTTGATCGGCCCCTTCTCCGACCAGCCGCGGTCGGTCCAGTAGGCCGTGGCGTCGGCGAACCGCGTCACGGTCAGCTCCTCGACCCACTTGGTCGCCGAGACGTAGCCGTACAGCCCCGGCACGACCATCCGCACCGGGTAGCCGTGCTCCGCCGGCAGCGGGGCACCGTTCATCCCGACGGCGAACAGGGCGTTGCGGCTGTCGGTGAGGGCCTCGAGCGGCGTCGAGGCGGTGAAGCCGTCCACGCTGCGTGAGAGCACCATGTCGGCGCCGGCCTGGACGCCCACCCGTTCGAGGACCGACCGGATGGGCACCCCCAGCCACGTCGCGTTGCCCGCGAGGTCCCCGCCCACCGCGTTGGACACGCAGGTCAGGGTCACGTTCGCCTCCGTGAGCGGGTCCTTCAGCAGATCCTCGAGGCTCAGCGTGAGGGGCTTGTCGACCATCCCGGTGATCTTCAGGCGCCACGTCTGCGGGTCCACCTGCGGCACGGCCAGCGCCGTGTCGATCCGGTAGAAGTCCGCGGCGGGCGTGAGGTAGGGCGGCATCCCGGGGACGTCCACCTGCGCGTCCGCCGGGATGGCCTCGGCGGGGACGGCGGGCGCCGGGAGCGTGAAGCTGGACCGGATCGCCGCCGCCCTCTCCCGCGCGGCACCCACGCCGCGTCCCACCGCACCGGCGATCACGCCGACCCCCGCGGCGATGCCCGCGGTGCGGAGGAACCGTCGCCGGCCCCCCGCGTCCTGCGCCTCGGCCGTGCGCCGCAGCAGCAGGTGCAGGGCCAGGACCCCGACGACGGCACCGGCCATCGTGGGGATCGCATCGGCGGCCACATTGCCCGGCCGGGTGGCGACCACGGCCGCCGCCCCCAGGGCCAGGACGCCCAGCACCGCCTCGGCGGCCCGCGGGGCGCGCAGCCCGAGCAGGCCGATCGCGGCGGTGATCACGATGTACACGGCACCCATCGAGGCGAACAGGACGGCCTTGTCGGCGGTGCCGAACAGCCCGACCACGAGGTCCTTGACGCCCGGCGGGATGCGGTCGATGAACGCTCCGCCGATCCCGATGAACGGAGCCGAGGAGGAGCCGAACACGAGGGCGATCAGCTCGGCGACGCCGACGACGAGTCCGCCGCCGATCACCCCGGCGAGGATCCCCCGCCATGTCGATGCACGCGTTCGTCGTTCCGGCATCGGTCCTCCCCTTCAGGTGTCGCAGATGATGTCACGCCCCGCTGGGGCGGCGAGGTGCCGCCGCCCCGGGCTCTCAGGCGGCGGGCGGCATGAGCACGGTGTCGACCAGGTAGACGGTGGCGTTCTGCGTCTGGACGCCGCCGCAGACCACCTTCGAGCCGCCGTTGACGGTCAGGTCGTCGCCGGATCCGGTGATCGTCACGTCCTGGCCCTCGACGGTGGTGTGCGTTCCGGGCAGGTCCTTCGGATCGATGCGGCCCGGGATCACGTGGTAGGTGAGGACCTTGCTGAGGGTGTCCTTGTCACCCGCCAGGGCGTTGAGGTCCGCCTCGGGCACCTTCGCGAACGCCGAGTCGACCGGGGCGAACACGGTGAACTCACCGCTGTTGAGAGTGTCGACGAGGTTCACGTCGGGGTTCAGCTGCCCGGAGACCGCCTTGGTCAGGGTGGTCAGCTGGGGGTTGTTCGAGGCGGCGACAGCCACCGGGTCCTGGGCCATGCCCTGGACCGAGCCCGCGCCGTCCGGCACCTGCTTGGCGTAGTCCGCGCAGCCGGGGCCCACGAGGTTCGCGGCCGCATCGGCCATGGGGGCCGAGGAGGTGCCGCCGTCCGATGCCGCCGAGGACGAGGACGATGCCGGGGCCTCCGACGAGCTCGATGCGGAGTCCCCACCCATGTCGCCGCAGGCGGACAGGCTCAGGATGGCCACCGCGATGGCGCTGATGACGGGGATCCGGGTGCGGGTGCGGATGTTCATGGGGGTTCTCCTCCGTGCTCACTGCTCGGGATCGGCCCGGTGGGGGCGGCCGATCGACGCCCCCGGGAGGGGCTGTCATGGGGTCTTCGGAGCGGAGGGAGAAGCGGATGGGTGGGAACTTCGAGCATCTCTCGACAGGGCCGCCGGCAGGGCCTCCCCGGTGTCGGGCGCGGGTCTCGACGACCGGGCGGTCCCGGTGTCGAGCGCGGGTCCGATGCCGCCTACCGGGCGGTCCCGGCGTCGAGCGCGGGTCCGATGCCGCCTACCGGGCGGTCCCGGCGTCGAGCGCGGGCAGCAGCTCCGCCCACACCGCGGCGAGGATCTGGTCGGTGGGGCTCTCGTGGTGCGCGGTGATGGTCACGACGGCCTCCTGGCGGGGCAGCACGAGGACGAACTGCCCGAAGGCGCCGTCGGCCCTCCACGCTCCCTCGGGCGAGCAGTCCCAGACCTGGAAGCCGTACCGCTCGGCCTCCGGCTCGTCGACCCGGGCGGTGGGCACCCAGGTCCCGGCCGCATGCAGGCGGTCGATCCACTCCGCGGGGATCAGCTCGCGGCCCTCCCAGCGGCCGTCGTCCAGGAGCACCCGACCGATCCGGGCGAGCTCGCTCGTGCGCAGGAACAGGCCGGTCGCGCCCCAGGTGTGCCCGGCGCGGCACGTGAACCACTGGGGATTGAGGATCCCGAGGGGCTCGAACAGCCGCGGCATGAGGTAGTCGCGCACCTCGAGGCTCGTGCGCTCGGCGACCACGCGCGCCAGCAGGTAGGTCGAGGCGTTGGAGTACTCGAACGCCGCCCCCGGTGCACGGACCAGGTCCGTCCTCAGGATTCGGGCGGTGAGGTCGGGATCCAGGCGCTCGTCGTCCGCGAAGCCCGTGACGGGACTGCCGGACGTCATGGTCAGCAGGTGCCGCAGGCGGATCTCCTCGACACCCCGGCCGTAGCCGCCCGCCGGGGCCGGCAGGTGGTCCACGAGGCGGTCCTCGACATCGAGATGCCCCTCTGTGCGGGCCAGGCCCACGGCGAGGACCGTCACCGTCTTGGACACGGAGTAGAGGTTCTCCGCGGTGTCCTCGACGGCGCGGTGCTCGACGTCGGGTCGACCGCGCCGGTGCAGGTGCACGGCGCGCACACCGAGGTGGCGCTCGAGGATCCGCTGGCGCAGCGGGAGGAGGATCGCGCGGTCCTCGGGGGTCGGCACGGGCTGATCGGCGATGGCGCTCATGGAGCGAGGGTACGAGGGACCCCCGACGGACGAAGGGCCATCGGGCATCGCACGACCGCCGCGCAGGCCCTCGGGAGCCCCCTGCCACCGAGACCGCTCGGGGCTCCCCGGGATCCCGCATCCTGGAATCAGGGAACACTCAGGGACGGCGTCCACCCGTGGCGCGGGTCACGCTCCGTACGCTGATCGATGCGCCTGCGGGCGCCCACCCCGGACCGAGGGCGTCCGAGGTCGGTGTGCGAGGGGGTCCCATGGAAGCGGTCCGGCGGTACGTGTTCCCGATCATCTGGATGATCGTGCTGGCGCTGATCGCCGTCGCGCTCGTGAAGCTGGCGTTCTTCGGCGGCGACGCCGCGGCCGAGGGACCCGATGTCCAGGCCCCCATCGCCGACGTCGACACCTACGCCCTCGTCCCCGTGACCCGCGGCGACATCACGTCGACACTCGAGCTCTCCGCGACCGTCGAGCCCGACGAGGGGACGGCCGTGCGTGCCGCCGATGCCGGGGAGATCGTCAAGATCTGGGTGAAGAACGGCGACAACGTGCTCCAGGGCGACAGGATCCTGCAGGTCAAGGTCGAGATCCAGCCCGAGGCCGCGGCGGCTCCCGCCGCGGGTGCGGCCACGGATCCCGCCGCCGAGCCCGCCGCCACCGGCCCGCAGTACAGGTACCTGACGCTCAAGGCCCCGAGCGACGGCCGCATCGAAGGGCTCGACGCCCTCAAGGGACAGGTGCTGTCGATCGGCGACCCCGTCGCGACGCTGTCCCCGGGCACCTACGCGATCACGGCGCCCCTGACCCCCGAGCAGCAGCTGCAGCTGCTCGACCAGCCGCTCACGGCGAGCGCCGACCTGCCCAGCAGCACCGATCCCATCCCGTGCCAGGCGCCCCGGATCGACGAGAAGGATCCCTCGGACGAGACCCCGGCCACCCCCGCCACCCCGGAGATCGACCCCGCGACGGGCATGCCCGTCACGACGGCCTCCTCGCAGGCGTCGCTGCGGTGCCCCGTGCCCGCCGGCACCCGCATCGTCCCCGGCCTCGAGGTCGACGTGGTGGTGGACCTCGGCTCGGCGCAGGGCGTGCTGACCGTCCCCACCACCGCCGTCGAGGGCGAGGACACCACAGGCAACGTCTACGTCCTGGATCCCTCCACCGGGGAGCCCACCGCCCAGGAGGTCACGCTGGGCAAGCGCGGCGACAAGGTCGTCGAGGTCACCGGCGGCCTCGAGGAGAACGAGGAGATCCTGCAGTTCGTGCCCGGCGTCGACAACCCGGACGATCAGGGGGTGACCTGGTGACCGACCGACCGGGCGCACCGGAGGGATCCCCCGAACCCTCCACCGGCCCCCTGCCGCCCGTGCCCGACGACTCGGCACTCCCGCTGCTGCACCTGCAGGGCCTGACCCGCAGCGTCCGCCTGCCCGGCGGGCGCACCCTCGACATCCTGCGCGGCGTGGACCTCACGGTCCGCGGCGGCGAGCACGTCTCGGTCGTCGGCCGCTCCGGCTCCGGCAAGACCACCCTGCTGAACCTGCTGGGTCTCATCGACCGCCAGAGCACCGGCGTGCTCGCCTTCGACGGCGTCGAGGTCGCACGGCTCTCGGACCGCCGCCGGGCTCGCCTGCGCGGCGCCTCGATCGGCTTCGTGTTCCAGCAGTTCAACCTCCTCGACGGCCGCACGGCGCTGGAGAACGTCATGATGCCCATGCTCTACGGCACCGCCCGGCAGTTCTGGCGCCGCGAGCGCACCGCCCTGGAGATGCTCGATCGCGTGGGCCTGGCCGATCGGGCCCACCAGAAGCCCAACCGGCTCTCCGGCGGAGAGCAGCAGCGGGTCGCCGTCGCCCGGGCCCTCGTGCGCAGGCCCCGGCTGATCCTGGCCGACGAGCCCACCGGCGCCCTCGACGTCACCACCGGGGAGGCCGTGATGGGGCTGCTCGACGAGATCGCCCGCGATTCCGGTGCGGCGCTCGTGACCATCACGCACGACCTCCAGGTCGCCGCGATGTCCGGGCGCTCCTTCCTGCTGGACGACGGCGTGCTGCACGACGTCGCCTCGGACTCCGCCCGGGACGCCCTCGCGGGCACCGCCGGGATCCGCACCGCGCGCGGTGCCGTGGCCGAGGCGTCCGCGTCGTGACCGGGATCCTCGCCTCCCTCGTCGAGGCCTTCGGGGAGCTGCGGGTCAACAAGGGCCGCATCATGCTCTCGCTGATCGGCGTCGCCTTCTCCGTATTCGCGCTGACCGCCGTGCTCGGAGGCGGCGGGATGATGAGCGCCGCGCTGACCCAGTCCATCGAGAAGTACGGCGGACGCCCCACCATCCTCAACGTCTGGCCCACCTCGACCGAGACCGACGTCCCGACGCAGGACTCCGACGTGCTCGAGACCTTCGACGCCCTGGGCCTGACCGAGCGCACCCGCATGCGGGACACGACCCTCCACATCCAGACGGGCAGCGGCGTGGTGGACCGGCGGATGGTGGCCGTCGACCCCGCGTACGGCGACATGTACCGCGTCGTCCCCGTGGCCGGCCGCTGGTTCGCCGACTCCGACCAGGACCGGCTGGCCCCCGCGATCGTGGTCGACGAGACGATCTACGCCGAGCTCGGCTCCCCCGACCTCGGCTCCGAGGCGATCGAGGTGGTGGGCGACGGCGGGGTCGCCGCGAGCGCCGTCGTCATCGGCGTCGTCCCGTCCTCGGACTCGAACCCGCCCACGATCTACGCGCCCACCCAGGCCCTGGACCAGTTCCCCGCCGGCAGCGTCCCCGGCCAGGACGGCACGTCCGCCCAGTACCTCGTGTGGGTCCAGCCCGATCAGGCCGATGCCGTGATGTCGGCGCTCACCGAGCGGTTCGGGAGCGACTACACCGTCGGGGTCTCCAGCATGCAGATCGACGACTTCAAGTACCTCGCCTACGGGATCATCGGCGTGGCCGTCGTGATCCTGCTGCTGGGCGCCCTGGGGCTCGTGAACATCGCGCTGGTGACCATCCGGTACCGGGTGCGCGAGATCGGGATTCGCCGCTCCTACGGGGCGACCGGGCTGCGGATCTTCTTCGGCGTGCTCATGGAGTCCGTGGTCGCGACCGTGGTGGCGGGGGCCATCGGCATCGGCGGGGCGATCGCACTGGTCAAGGCCCCGTTCGTGACGAACTTCTTCCTGTCGCTGGGGCTCGTGCAGGTGCCGCCCTTCCCGGTCACGGCGGCGGTCGTGGGGCTCGTGGCGGCGATCGTCGTGGGCGTCCTGGCCGGGGCGCTGCCGGCGCTCATCGCGACCCGCATCAAGGTGATCGACGCAATCCGGAGCTGAGCCGGGTCGCGGCCCGGCCGATGCCGTGATGGCCGTCGGGAGACCCTCGGCCCCCTCCGGACCATCTGGTCGAGATGGACCACGACGACCCGTCGAGGAGTAGCGTCACCGGCGCACGTGTCCCAGCCGCCGGCCGACACGCCCGTGCCCGAAGCCGAGCCCCGCGCGCCGACCCGATGCCCCGATCGGAGCGGATCGCCCGCATGACCAGCTCAGCCCCGCCCTCCGCGGCGAATCCCCGCGCCACCACGAGCCTCATCCCGGCCCGCATGGACCGTCTGCCGTGGGCGCGGTTCCACACAATGGTGATCGTGGGACTCGGCGCCGCGTGGATCCTCGACGGCCTCGAGGTGCAGATCGTCGCCGCCAACGGCTACGCCCAGGACCTCGGCATGGACACCGCCGAGATCACGCTGTCGGCCACGGTCTACCTCATCGGCCAGGTCCTCGGCTCGCTGTTCTTCGGCCGCCTCACCGACCGGATCGGCCGCAAGAAGCTGTTCGTGGTGACGCTGGCCGTCTACCTCATCGGCTCGGCGCTGGCCGGCCTGTCGTTCTCGATGTGGTTCTTCCTCCTCTGCCGCTTCGTCGCTGGCGCCGGGATCGGCGGCGAGTACAGCGCGATCAACTCCGCCATCGACGAGCTGATCCCCGCCCGCTACCGCGGCCGCGTGGACCTCGCTGTCAACGGCACCTACTGGGCAGGCGTCACCCTCGGCGCCGTCGCCACGATCTTCCTGCTGGACCCGGACCTGGTCAACGACCATTGGGGCTGGCGCATCGGCTTCTTCATCGGCCCGGTGCTGGGCCTCGCACTGATCCTGATCCGCCGCCACATCCCCGAGTCGCCCCGCTGGATGCTCACGCACGGCCACGGCGAGGACGCCGAGAAGATCATCGATGGGATCGAGGAGAACGTCCGCTCGACCGGGCACACCCTGCGCGAGGTGCCGAGCTCCCGGGCGATCACCGTCGCGCCCGAGGAGAAGCAGCCGCTGCGCACCGTCGCGCACGTCTTCTTCAAGGTCTACCCGCAGCGCACGGCCCTCGGCGTGACCCTCATGGTCACGCAGTCGTTCCTGTACAACGCCATCTTCTTCACCTACGCGATCGTGCTCGAGGACTTCTACGGCGTCGCGAAGTCCTCGGTCGGGCTGTACATGATCCCCTTCGCGATCGGGAACCTGCTCGGCCCGCTGCTGCTGGGCAGATTCTTCGACACCATCGGCCGGCGACGCATGATCTTCGGGACCTATGCGGTCGCCGCCGTGGTCCTGACCGTCTCCGCGTTCCTGTTCCAGGCCGACCTGCTGTCGCCGCTGACCCACACGATCTTCTGGTGCGTCGCCTTCTTCTTCGCGAGCGCGGGGGCGTCCTCGGCCTACCTGACCGTCTCGGAGATCTTCCCGCTCGAGGTGCGCGGCCAGGCCATCAGCTACTTCTTCTCGATCGCCCAGATCTGCGGGGCCGTCGCCCCGCTCATCTACGGACTCCTCATCGGCAACGCCTCCTCGCGGGTGCCGCTGACCATCGGCTACCTCGCGGGCAGCGCGATCATGCTGCTCGGCGGCATCGTGGCCCTGGTGATCGGCATCGACGCCGAGGGCAAAGGTCTCGAGGACGTGGCCGATCCCCTCAGCCGGACCGACCAGAAGCAGGAGGCGGCGTCATGAGCGCACACATGGGACGGGATGCGGACGATCCGGGCGGAGGCGGTGCGGCGCCAGGCGGCGTCGACGCCGGGAGCCCGGCGGGCGCGAACCTCGCTGCTGCCGCGGACGGGTCGGCCTCCGAGGCCGCCCACAGCGGCGACCGCGGGAGTGAGGACTGCGCAGCGGCAGGGGCGGATGCGCCGTCGGGTGGCCGTCCCGGCACCCACCGGTCGGCCGACGGCTTCGTGCTCGTGGGCGTGAGCCACAGCTCCGGCTCGCCGATGGCACTGCGGTGGGCGCTGGACTCGGCGCGGCTGCGCAACCTGTGCCTGGTCGCGATCCGCGCCTACAAGCCGTCCTCGAGCGCCGCGGGCACCGTGCGCCCCACGCCCTCGCTGGTCGCGGGCAACGACGAGGTCATGCGCGACGCGGCCCTGTCGGCCCTCGAGGAGGACGTCCACGACGCCCTCGGGGACGACGCCGGCGGTGTCGAGCTGCGCGTGGTCCGCGGCGGCCGGCGCCGCGTCCTCGTCGAGGCCTCGCGCGGCGCCGCCCTGCTGGTGGTCGACGCCCCGCGCGCCCGCGAGTTCAGCACCGACCCGGTGTTCGCCCGCAGCCTCATCTACCAGGCCCACTGCCCGGTGGTGGTGATGCCGCCCCACGTCGCGAGCACGGCCGCCGACCCGTGGCTGCACGGGAGGCGCAGCGGGGCGGTGTGACGTCCGGGACTGTGTGACGCTCGGGGCTGTGTGACGCCCGGGGCGCCTGGAGTCCGGGACCTGCGCAGCTCAGAAGCGCGCGGCGCGGGGTGGTCCTTCCCCGGCGGGGCGCTCGATGCCTCGCAGCTTCCCCACGCGCTCCCGGATCTCCGTCTCCCGGGCGAGCGCCACGGTCACGCCGAGGACCGCGATCAGCGAGATAGGCCCCTCGGGGTTCACCGGGCCGCCGAACGCCGCGGCGATCGAGGTGGTGCCCTCCACGGCCAGGTGCAGCAGGATCGGCAGCTCGAGGCCACCGGTCTTCCACGCGAGGAAGCCCGCGCACAAGCCCAGCACGGCGGCGTTCAGCAGCGCCTCGCCGGAATAGCCGCGGCCGATCAGCGCCAGCGGCACCGGGATCAGGATCGCCCACACGGGGGACCGGAGCCAGGTGCCGATGGCCTGCTGTCCGAGGCCCCGGAACGCCAGCTCCTCCCCCACCGCCTGCAGTGGCGCGAGAACGAGGATCAGCGCGACGACCGCCACCAGCTGCCCAGCGGGGACGTCGGCGACGGGTCGCAGGTCTCCGGTCAGGAGGGGCACGGCGGCCACGACGGCGAGGACGAGGATGGTCACCGGTCCGCGCACCCTCAGCAGGTCCCACCGGAAGCGGGCCGCGACCGACCACAGCAGCTCGGTGGGGCGCCAGCCCCCGATCCGCACGCCCAGGAGCGCGGCCGGGAGGGCGAGGATCGCGAAGGCCAGCTGGAAGAACACGTCCAGCGGGCTCGTGGGGTCGCCGAGGTTCTTGCCGAGGTCCGGGTCGGTGCCGGGGAGGAGGCTGAGGACGGTCACGCTGCCCACCAGCAGCAACGAGGCGAACACCGTGTACGCGACGAGCGCCACGAACACCGTCAGCACCGGACGCCAGGGGCGTGCCCACTCCGGGCGCAGGGTGGCGAGCCGGTGGTACGGAGTGCCGGGGGCCTGGACGTGGGCGGCCGGGGTGTCGGGGGCCGGGCTGACGCGGGCCGAGCTGCCAGGAGCCTGGTTGTCGGGGGCCGGGCTGTCGGGGGCCGGGGGGCTGGACTCGGTGCGCTCGCTCATGACCGGGTCAGTCTAGAGGTGCAGTCGTGGGGCGGGCGGGGGCGGACTCCCGGTGGCCGGTCGTGCCGCGCCCGCGGGCCTGGACGTGCCCTCCGTGCCGGGCGCAACGGGCTCACGGCGAGGATCCGCGGGCCTGGACGTGCCTCCGTGTGTGCCCTCCGTGCGTCGGCACCAGGCTTGGTGTGCAACAACCTGACTCCCAGCGCCCGAGCCCTCCGAGATCGGACCCCTTGGTCGCCCTGAGTCAGGTTGTTGCACGCGACCCAGCCCACCGTGCCCGGTCGCCCATCGCACCCGGGCCAGCAGGTCCGTTCGAACGACCACTCGGCCCGGTACCTCCCCGGACCCCATGTCCCCAGGTCAGGCGGCGCGACGCTCCCGAGCATCGCCCGGGGCGGCCTCCGCCGGAACGGCTCCGACCAGCGCGCCTTCCGCCGTGCCCGCAGCCTCGGCGACCGCGCGGCGGCGCTCCCGGCGTTCGCGGATCTGGGCGTCGTGGGCCTGTGAGGCGGCGGCGGAGAGGCCGAGGTCCTCGATGGTCAGCGGGTGGGCGAGCTCCGGGAAGGGGGTCTCGGTGGTGACCAGGCCGTCGGGGTCGACGTGCACCAGCTCGCCGTCGGCGAGGAGGCGCCAGTCGGGGCCGTCGTCCATGGGTTCGCTCGCGATGACCACCGAGTGGACGTCGCGGAGGTCGTCGCTGGTGGCCTGCATCCGGTCGGACCGCTGGTCGAGGGCCTGGTCGGCGCCGTCACCGGCGGGGCGGTCCAGCACCCACAGCTCGTTGGTCGCAGGCAGGCGCACCGCGTACAGGTGGTTGTCACGCGCGAGCACGAGGTTCGCGGAATAGACGGGCACGGTGCGGGCCACCCGGTCCAGGGCCGCGACGATCCCGTCGTGCAGCGCCCGGTCCCGTGCGGCGCCGTCACGCTCGAGGCGTGCGACCTCACCGGCGATCAGGGCGATGAGCCATTCGCTGTCGGTGTCGCCGTCGATGAGCTCCGCGGTGCCCAGCGCGCGCACCCGCTCGCGCAGCGCCTCGGTGACCTGGAGGACGCCGTTGTGCGCCGCGACGATCCCGTGCATGAGGAAGGGGTGGGTGTTCTCGCGGGCGTTGCAGGTGCCGGAGGACAGCCGGATGTGGGCGAGCATCGTCCGCGCGGTCAGCGAGGTGGCCACGTGCTCGAACCGCTCGGACTCGAAGGCGGCGATGGGGCGCTTGGCGACCGATGCGGTGCCGGACTCGTCGATCCACCCCACCCCGGTGCCGTCGGCGTTGTGGTGGGACTGCTCGCGCAGGCTGTAGGGGGCGTCGAGCAGCCAGAAGCGGGCGGTGACGGGATGGTCTGCGGCAAGGGCGAAGAGTCGGCACATGGCTCGGCCATGGTACGACCGGGTCGTCTCGCATGCAGTTACGTGCGTCCCACAACCTGGTCACCACTCAGTGCCGGTCGGGCATCGGCGCAGGTCACACGATTGCGGCGGGATCCGTCACGCAACGTCACCGGACCGACCCCACCGCCTCCGGCTCGACACCGGCCTTCACCGACACCGGATCGGGCCTCCGCCCGGGCCCCGCGAACACGACCAGGCGCTGCACGGCATAGCTCAGCGCGAAGAGCACCAGGTCCGCCGAGACCTTGGCAGCGAGCAGCGGCACCCCCAGCACGCTCAGCAGCTGCACCAGGCCGATCCCGCCCGCGAGCACGGCGGCGGCGAGCACCCCGTACCCGCCGACGGCGGCGCCGAGCGGCACGCGACGACCGCCGCGGAACACCCACCACCGGTTGATCGAGAAGTTCAGCGAGGAGCTCACCAGGCGCGCCCCCGCCAGCGCCGTCCAGACCGGGCCGCCCATCGCACTGAGCAGCCAGAACAGGCTCGTGTCCAGTGCGAACGCCGCCAGGCCCGACGCCGCGAACGCTCCGATGGGCGCGAGCACCCGCAGCGAGTCCCGCACGGGCCGGAAGTGGCTGGTGGCGTTGCCGTCCTCGTAGACCGTGGCGATGGGGCGCTGCACCAGGCCGATGCCGTCGCGCGCGGCGCGCACGAGCATCGTGTACTCGTACTCATACCGGTCGCCGGGCAGGGTGCCGGCCCAGGCCAGGTGCGCGGCGGGGATGCCGCGCAGGCCGGTCTGGGTGTCGGCGAGCGGGACGCCTGCCGCGAGGCGGAAGGCCAGGGCGCTCGCCGCGTTGCCGAGCCGGCTGCGCAGAGGCACCTCGTCCCCGAAGCTGCGGACGCCCAGGACGAGCGGTCCGCAGCGGGAGGCGTCGGCCTCGAGCTGGGCCCGCACGCCGAGGATGTCCTCGACGGTGTGCTGCCCGTCGGCATCGGCGGTGACCACCCCTGCGCCCGGGAACAGGCGCCCGGCCAGCGCGAACGCCGTGCGCAGCGCATATCCCTTGCCGTGGTTCGCGGGCAGGTGCTCGACGTGGGCGCCCGCGAGCGCGCACCGGTCGAAGGTCGTCCTCCAGGACTCCCCCGAGCCGTCGTCGACGACGACCACGGCGATGCCCTCGCGCTCGAGCCGGTCGACGAGGGTGACCAGCACCGGGCCCGGCCTCAGGGCCGGGATGACGACGACGGCTCCGGGAGCCGCCTTGACATGGGCCGGTCCTGTCTCGGCCGATGGGCCCGCGGCGATCGGCTGCACCGATCGGGACCTGATCCGTCGGGTCGTGGCCATCGGCTCAGCTCGTCCTGACCCGGCCATCGGACCAGCCCCTCCGTGCCCGGCCATCGGACCAGCCCCTCCGTGCCCGGCCGTCGGCCCGATCCGTCGTGCCGCAGCCGTCGTCCCCTTCGGCAGGTTCCCCGCCGCCGACCCGACCGGGCGAGCCCCGTCGGCCACCCGACCGCCGGCGCCCGCGCCTCCGCGCCTCACCCCGTCGTTCCTGGTCACGGCGATCACCCGGCCACGTACAGGATGTCGGAGGTCGCGCGCTCGCGGCCCGCGCCCAGGGGGTTGGAGAACAGCTCGCCGTCGAAGATCATGACCGAGGAGCCGCCGCCGTCGAGGTTGTAGCCGATCGTGCACCCGAGGTCGGCGAGGATCTGGCCCAGCTCCGGGAGCGTCGCACCGCGCGAGTAGCCCTCGGAGCGGCCGTCGACCACGAGCAGCACCACGTGGTTGTCGCCCCGCACCCCGATCGCGGTGCGCGGCTGCTCGCCCTGGATCGAATGGTTGCCGACGTTCGTGTCCACCTCGACGTCCTCGATGCCGTCGGGGACGGCCCCGTCCACGAGCACGGCGGGCCCGAAGCTCAGGGTGGTCCACACGCCCTGGTCCACGAGGGTGGCCGCATCGGTCGCGGTCTCGTCGTACAGCTCGACGCACCCGTCGCGATACATCGCGAGGCCCGTGCGGGTAGGCGCGTCGCGGTAGGCGACGCCGTTGCGGATCTCGATACCGGTGTCCCGGAACCCGTAGTAGTCCCCGTTGATCGCGAGCACGGCGCCGTGGGCGGCGGCGATCTCCGAGGGGTTCTCGGTGATGGACTGCCCGAACTCGTCCTGGGCGAAGGCCGAGCGGATCACGGTCGCATCGGTGACCTGCACGTCCGCCGCGTACCAGGCCAGCGCCTCGGAGCCGGATCCCGTCGCGGTCGAGGTGAGGGTGAGCGTGGTGGTGGAGGAGCTGTAGCCGGTCCCGGTGTACGCGCCGCCGGTGGACTCGACGGCCGTGACACCCGCGGAGTCCTCGGCGGCGGCGACGTCGCTCACCTCGACCTTGTCCCGCACATAGCGGTCGTAGGCCCAGACACCCGTGCCGCCCACGAGAGCCAGCGCGCCGGCGCCGCTGCCGAGCAGCACGCGGCGGGTGAGGTGGCGCGGGGTGGGTGCCGCGGCCGCCCCGCCATCGGGCGCAACCGGCTCCGAGGAGACGACGAGCGAGGTGCCATCGGCGGGGGCAGGGTCCGGAGACGCTGCCCGCGATGCGTCATCGGCCGATGCCGATCCGCGTCGCGGGCCGCCGTCCGTGCCGGATCCGGAGGTCGCAGAGGGCGGCGTCGAGGTGTCCATGCCGGGAGCCTCGGGGCCGACCGTGTGCCGCGGCCCCCGCTGCGGCTGTGCAGCATCTGTGGGCGCGCCCGACCACCTGTTCGGTCGGGAGGAACGACCATCGGGCCGAAATGCGCAGGAACCCTTACGAACCCCCCCACAACGACCGCCGATGGGACCCTGGCCTGCCACGACCTTCCGCTCGGACGTGCACAACTCGTGGACAACCGGCATACTTTTACGCCCGGCCCGCGATCGATGCATCCCGATGCTCTATCGTCGCAAGGATCCTCACACAGGAGTCGATCTGTTCTCCTGATGAGCGCTCTGCGAGGCGTGGATCATGCCGGGACACCGTGGGTCGCGCTTCCCCAGTTCACCCTCCGACCATGTGCCACTCGTTCCCGAAGGTTCTCAGATGGAATCCAGCGCCGACGTTGCGCTCCGCACCCGCTTGGCGGGCCTGACTCGCGACGGCGGGCGTGAGCTCGCAGACCTCGAAGAGCTCGAGGCCGTGATCCTCCACGCCACGTCGACCGCGGACGATCGCCTCGAGTTCGATGCTCGGATCCATTGGATCTGGGTCTCCGCGGCGCATCACCGCCCCACCGAGATGCGGATCGCCAACCTCACCTGGTGCCTGCACTGGATCGACGAGCATCCTGGACTCGCGGACCGTCGGGCGCAGTCGCTGTGCCTGCGCGAGTCCGCGCGCCGCATCCAGCAGATCGCCCTGGACCCCTCGGTGTCGATCGGGGAGATCCGGCGCCTGCTGCACACCTATCGTCAGCACCGGATCCGCGGCGGCTTCTCCGAGCACGCCGAACATGCGCTGCGGGTCAAGATCGCCTGGGCCCTCGGCGACGGCGCCGAGGCCGCCTACCAGTGGGCCCTGCATCTCGAGGCGTACCCCGACGACCTCGCCCCCTGCCCCGGGTGCTCCACCGCCGACGAGATCCTGCTGCTGGCGGGCGCCGCGCGCTGGCATCGGGCCGCCGAGCTCGCCCTCGCGCACTTCGACGGCACCCCGGCGCCGACCTGCAGCGACCACCCCTTCACGGTCCAGGCGGTATCCCTCATGGCGCTCAGCCTCACCGGTCACCACGACGTGGCCGAGCGCGTCTGCGATGAGGCGTGGACCGCGCTGATGCGCCGCCCGGATCACCCGGTCGCCGCCGGGATGATCGTCCAGTGGATGGCGTGGAGCGGTGACGCCACCGGTGCGGCGACGCGCATCGGCGAGTACCTCCCGCACCTCGACGGCGAGCGCGGCAGCATCCCCGGCTATCGCCAGACCTTCGCGGCGGCCGTCGCCTACACGATGCGCCTGCTGGTCGACGAGGGCCTGTGCCACAGCAGCGTCCTGGGCTCGACCCCCGCGGAGCTCGCGACGATCTGGGGCGCCGACTGCCGCGAGCGCTCCCGCCGCTTCGACGCGAGGAACCGCACGACGACGGGCACACGCTCCTTCGAGAAGCTCTTCGCGACGGCGCCGTGGCGCGGCCGGGTCGTCGGCCCCGATCGCGCCATGCCCTTGGAACCCGGGATCCGCACCGGCTCCACAGCCTCCCCGGGCACGCCGGCCCGCCCGGTCGCGACGTCGTCCCGCTCCCGCACCGCCCTGTCCTCCATCGACGCCCCCGTGCGCCGCCCCGACGCCGTCCCGCTGACGGTGGGCCGCGCCCTGCGCACCGTGCGCTGGTGGAGCGCCCGGGAGTGACGGTCCCCGGGGACGAGGTGCCGGGGCCGTCGGCGGAATCCGGGGGTACCTCGGGTGCCGATGTCCTGACGGAGGCCGACCGTGCCGCGGGCGCCGATGTCCCGGCGGAAGCCGGCCATGCCGCTGGTGCCGATGTCCTGGTGCGACCCGTCGCCCACCCCCGTCCCGCCTTCCATCACGTGGAGCTGTGGACCCACGATCTGTCGATCGCCGCTGCGTTCGGCTGGCTGCTGGGGCGTCTGGGCTGGACCGCACGCCACGATCCCGATTGGCCGACCGGGCGCACCTGGCACCACGCCGACGGCAGCTACCTCGTGCTCGAGCAGTCGCCCGACGTCACGGGGGACGTCCATGAGCGCACCCGACCGGGGCTGAACCACCTCGCGCTGACCATCGGAGACGCGGCGTCGCTCGCGGACCTGCGCGCCGAGGCTCCGGCGCACGGCTGGACCGAGCTGTTCTCGGACCTGTTCCCGCACGCCGGCGGACCGGACCACACCGCCGTGTACCTCGAGAACGCCCAGGGCCACGAGATCGAGATCGTCGCGCCGTCGAGGTGATGGCGATTCGGCGGTCGGACCGCCGTCGATGGGCCGATCCCGACGGATCTGGGGGCCGGAGATCGAGGTCCGGCAGGCGGGATGGGCACGCCGTCCGGGCATGTCTCTCGTCGGCTGCCGCCTGTCTCGCTCCCGCGTTTCTGGTTCCCGCCGCCTTTCCCTGTCCCGCGTTCCTGGTCCTGTCGCCCGTCGCGCACCGCCATTCCTGGTCCCGTCGCCTTTTCCGGCCCCGCGTTCCTGGTCCCGCCGCTTGGCCCGGCCCCGCGTTCCCGATTCCCGTCGCCCGGCCCAGCTCCTGCCCCCGCCGGGCGCTCGAAACCCACGCCTCCCGACGGCACCCGGCACCCGGCACCCGGCACCCGGCACCCGGCACCCGGCACCCGGAGCATCGCCCCACCTCAGTCCCGTCATAGCCCTCGCACAGGTCGTCTGCGGAGGGTGGTCCCCACGACGCCCGGCACCTCCGGGCGGGACCACCCTCAGGAGCACCCCATGACCTCGCTCGCCCTCTACGGCCTCGACCTCGTCGCGGTCACCGTCCTCACCCTCGGCGTGTACTGGCGTCGCCACCGGCGCCGCGACCTCGTCGCCGCGTTCTTCGGGATCAACG